>JBNGDR010000213.1:0-4361 GCA_049975685.1 Anaerolineae bacterium | reverse complement strand
ACCTCGATCTCTTCGTCCGGCTGGATCTTGATGGTCAGCTGGGTGATGATGCCGGTGGTGCCCTCGGCTTCGTAGATCATGTCCAGGTCGTCGCCCTCGAAGAGACCCAGCGATCCATCCCCCAGGATCACTCGCGCGCTCACAACGTTGTCACGGAACCAACCGGCTTCGTAGCCACCGAAGCCCGCGCCCCCCTGGGCCAGCCAGCCGCCCGCCGTCGCCGAAGGATAACTGCTGGGGTAGGTGCGCAGCGTCATGCCCTGCTTTTTGATCTCTCGGTCGGCCTTCTCCCAGACGATGCCGGGTTGGAGGGTCGCTGTCTGCGCCTCCACGTCAACGTCGAGCACCTTCGCCATGCGCACGAAATCAACGACGACGCCGCCCTTCACCGGCAGCACGCCCCCATATCCCGACGTAGCCTTGCCCCGGGGTATGAGTGGAATGCCCTCGCGGGCCACCCATTGGACCAACGCCACGATCTCCGCCTCCGAGGCCGGTTGTACGATGGCGTCGGCCAGGGTGTTACCGATGAGGGGTTTGATCATGCTGGGCATCTCACCGATGTCGTGACTGTAGAGCTTGCGCTCCACACGCCGGTCGGTGAAGCGGTCACCGAAAATGGCCTGCAGCCAGGCGGTTTGAGATTGCGATAATCCGGTCATATTCTCTCCTCAATAGTCAGTTGGTTTGATAGTCATGCAGTCTGATAGTCATATAGTCTCATAGTTAAGTCAGAGACAGGGATCGGGGATCACGGGCTGGGAATCCGGAATTTGTTGATCCCTCGCTACGGCTCGGGACAGGTTCGTTCTATCGTTCTTTCGCTCTATCTCTCTTTCGTTCTTTCTTCTGTTTCATCCCTCATCCTTGTTCTCAGTGCGCTTGCCCGTTCGTTTAACAAATCCGCTACAACGCTTCGCAGAATCTCCATCGCTTCCAGGATACGGGGATCGCTCAAGGAATAGTAGACGGAGGTGCCGTCGCGCTCTGCCGTCAACAGACCCCGCTCCCGCAGGATGCGCAGGTGATGGGAGACGGTGGGCTGGGAGACCTCAAGGATCTCGGTCAGCTCCGAGACGTTGCGGGGCTGTTCGGCAGCGAGGTAGAGCAACTTCAGGCGTTTGGGATCGCCCACGCCTTCACAGACGTAGCGGTGTATCAATTCGATCTCTTGGTCGGATATAAGATCCATGAGGTTCTCAATTCATATATTGAAATATGTCGATATATGGATTATACCCCTTATCTCTCTATGGGCAAGGTGACCCATGTGGCGATAGAAGACCAGGTGGGACGCACTTCAACTCTGAAACACACCCCACCTCCGCGTCGATAGGTCGCTCTCAGAGATTGGTGTATAATGCAATGTTAGGAGGGGGTTTGACCTTACCAATCGTTGTCGATCTCGAGTGAAGCGCGCCGATCTTTGCGACTTTCAACTTATGTCTTAAGGAGTAGATGATGAAGAGCTACGGGTTTACCACAATAGCGGACTTCCTGGGAGATCTGATCGTCTACCGGAAATTGGAGCCAATGGATTCCCGATTGCCACGGTTGCGGGATTTCCACGAACATCTGGGTATGGGTCGGGACGTGTTGCCGCGCAAGAACGAGCCGGCTTACGCTCGTGTCATCGTTCATCTGCTGCGCTTGGCCCGCGCTCTAGATGCCCCCAACGTGGATCTGCGGCGGTTGATCTACGTGGGTGACGACCGTACCGGCGATGGCGCGGCCTTCAACAACCTCAGCCGGGTGGGCGATTGGCCGGGTCTGGCTTTTATCGGCGCAGAGACCTCCGATCCGACCCGCGTTGAGGTGGACGAAGGTCCCAACCGCGCGCTCGTACTCGCTAACCGCTGGTCCGCGCTCTACGACTTCGACGCTCTTTGCGCTGAACGTGGCTTTCCCATCGATGTGCACACCGCCGTCGTCATCGACCTGGATAAGACGGCCCTGGGTGCTCGGGGCCGCAACGATCATGTCATCGATCGCGCCCGGATGGAGGCGGCACGCCGCACCTTGGCGGACGCCCTGGGGCGGACCCTTGACCCGGCGGCCTTTGAGCGCGCCTACGATCATCTGAACCGGAGCGAATTCCACCCCTTCACCACCGATAATCAGGATTACCTGGTCTACCTTTGCCTTATCCTCGGGACCGATCTCTACGATCTGGAGTCGCTGGTCGCGGCCCTTCGCAAGGGCAAATTTACCACCTTTGAGCAGTTCATCGCAGCTGTGGATGAACAGAGGGGTGCTCTGCAACCGGGGGTGCGCGACCTGCACGACTACGTCTATGACCGGATCCAGCGCCACGATCCCACACCCTTCAAGGACTTCCGCCGCCGGGAGTACGAAGCCATCCTGGCCCACATGGGGCGTGCCACGGGTATTCTGTCGGTCCCCCTCCTGTTGAATGAGGAGGTGGTCATCACCGAGGAGGTGCGGCGGATGGGCCGGCGCTGGGGGGAGCGAGGAGCTTTGCTCTTTGGCATCTCCGATAAGCCCGACGAGGCCTCTTTGCCGTCGGCCACGCTGGCGGCTCACGGTTATCCTCCTCTTCATCGTGCCGTCACCCGTGCGGTGGGCACAGTAGACTGATGAGATAGTGGCACATGACACGCGATTACGATCTTGACAAAGCCGCGGAGAGGGGAAACCCATCTTTTGTCTGGCGGGCGGGGCAGGAGCGCCGCCTGGCGATGATACGCCGCTACGTCCCGCTTGAGAACCGTCGGGTGTTGGACGTGGGATGTGGTATCGGGATGTATCCCTCCGCCTTCCGGCGCTACACTCCGGACGTCATCGGCGTGGAGATCGAACTTGAGCGGGCGCGAGAGGCCAGGGTCCGGACGCGGGCGGTCATCCAGGCGCGGAGCGAGAGCTTACCCTTTGCCGATGACACCTTCGACGTCGTACACTCCAACGAGGTGTTGGAGCACGTCGAGGACGACCGGCGCTCGGTGACGGAGATGGTGCGGGTGTTGCGTCCGGGCGGTCACGCAGCCATCTTTGTGCCCAACCGTGGCTATCCCTTCGAGACGCACGGTGTCTATTGGCGCGGTCGCTATCACTTCGGCAACAAGCCTCTCGTCAACTGGCTTCCCAACCCCCTGCGGGATCGCCTGGCGCCTCACGTCCGGGTTTATACGGCCCGAGATCTACGCCGGCTCTTTGACCATCTACCCGTGCGCATTGTGGTCCATACCCAGATCTTCCCCGGTTACGATAACGTCGTCGCGCGCAAGCCCCGCCTGGGCGCTCTCCTCCAACGCGTCAGCTACGCCGTGGAGCGCACACCGCTGCGGATATTGGGGCTCTCCCATTTCCTGGTTTTCAGGGTTCTGGAGTAGTCCATGTGCTTTCATCTACCTGGTGATAAGCCTCCTCTTTGGGAGCGTGGTGTATGACCCCTCTAGAGAATCGTCCATCCAGGGCCGGGAAGGGCATCGTCATGGTGGCGGTGCGTGACGCGCAGGATATGGGGCCGCTGCTGCGCATTGGATGTAGCCTTGCCAGGGCTCACGACGCGGAGGTGCGTGTGGTGACGGTCACGACCTCTGGTTCCCCGCCCTCCTGGCTGAGTATTCCGGAGATCTGCGAAGATCTTCCCGTCGAGACCATCGTGCGGGAAGGCCGTGATGTGGCTCGCATCATCCTCGAAGAGGTCCAGAAGACCGAGGTCCATACCTTGATCCTGGGATGGGGGGGCGAGGTCAGCCGAGGTCGGTATCGCCTGGGCCGCACCCTCGACCCCGTTATCCAGGGGGCACCCAGTGAGGTTCTGTTGGTGCGCAGCAAGGGGCTGGAGGATTTGGATCGTCTTCTCATTCCCCTCGCCGGTGGACCTAACGCCCCCCGTGCTCTGGGGCTTGCCCGAGCCATTGCCCCCGATGCGGAGATCACCGCCCTTTATGTGGCGGCCGAACGGTTGGGCGACGCGGAGATCCTGGTGGGTGAAGAGCGATTGGAGACTATCCTTGCAGGACTTGAAGAGTCCACCGGGATCGAGCCTCGGGTGGTTCAGGCTTCGGACCCTGTGGCCGGGATCTTGCAGGAGGCTAAAGAGGGTTACGACCTCATCCTGCTGGGAGCAGGAGGTGAGGATTTCATCGATCGCTTCTTATTTGGCGACGTGGTCCAGGGAGTACTGGCGGGCACCACTGCCCCCACCGCCGTCGTGCGCCGCTCGCTCAGCAGCCTTGGGACTCTGCAACGGCGGATCTGGATGCGTATCTTCCGCTCGGGGCCTACGCTGACGACGCAGCAGCAGGCGACGGTCTACAAGAACATCCGTCGCGGCGCCCGTCCCAGCACCGATTTCTGGGTCATGATCGCCCTGGCATCCGCCATCGCCGCCCTGG
>JBNGDR010000212.1:0-4375 GCA_049975685.1 Anaerolineae bacterium | reverse complement strand
ACCCACTTAAATTAACGTACAGAGAAGAGAATCCGGAGCACCTTGCCAGATAACGTCTACACCTGCCATACTACAACACCTACATAGTCGTAGTCAAATACCCTGAAATATGGGGTAAGTCATGTGCAATTATCTTTGCACGCGCTCCTTCATAACCTTAAGGATCTCGACTGCACTTGCCCTCTGAGCATCCGTTGGGCGTAGTTCTCGATCTTGATCTCGAAGCGCTCGCCCTTGTCGCTCTCCAGTACCAGCTCTGCAAAGCTGGGATCAATGATCTCGTCAGTCTTCAAATTGATCATGATCGTTTCTTCGTCTCGATGTTTGCCACGCGGGATAACCGCTTCGAAAACATTGCTAACTCCGACTTGTCCTTGTTGAGTCTCAACAATACGAAAATCGGCCTCCGTGAGCCTCTCGCCGTCTTTCGTATAGAGTGTGCCGTGCCCTTTCATGTGTCCCCCCTCAGGCTTTTGCCAATCTTACTCAGGCCTCGTGTAACCAGCAAACATGATGTGATCTGGAAATTTCGTTGTGACCAGGAACTTGTACCGTTTGCTCTCCTCGGTCTCCAGGATCAACTCTCGATCAAAGACGAAGATCCGATGGTTAGTCCACACCTGAGTAATTCTGGATTCTGAAGCATCCATCTCTTCTGTGGCCAAGATCAGGTACTCAACATCTGCCAGTTTTTCTTTCCCCGCTGTATATAGTGCACCTTGCCCCTCAATTCTCATCCCTCGATTCTCCTTTTCTCTCGTATCGTCTCTGAGTGCCCTACCCTACCTTGAAGTTGCTGATCCAGCCACCAGCGTCACCAGCAAGCTGTATAGCTGCATAGCCGCCCATGATCAAGCCTACGATGATGAGGATAATGGTCAAAACCATCGCTTTCTTATTGACCGAAATCCCCAGAACGATGATGATGACCCCCAGTACGAGAAGCCCCGGAAGGCTAAAGATTCTAGCTAACCGAGCAAGGACAAAAGATGCACGAACCACAATGGTATTCCATATGGCTTGAAGATCCATCGTATCCTCCTACATCCTTTCTGTGCTCATGCCAATAACTGGCTCTGTAAAGCCTGTAACACCTTTACCCTATAGCGGTAACGACAGGACCTGTGAGCGCATCCACAGCAAAACCCTGGGTGAAGGCGGCGTCGAAGATTTCTACCCTCAAGATTAGCACAAAAACGCGAGAATTGCAAGGCGAGTAGACCCAACACGTTTTACAACCCGGTTCACCTCAAGTCCTGAATGGGATAGAGCGTGCCCGAAGTGAAGCCTCGCTCCCGGTAGTAACGACGAGTCCCTACAGCAGCGATAACCGCCAGTTCATCAAAACCCGCATCACGTGCCATCTGAGCGGCCTGCTCTAGCAGTTCCGTCCCAAGCCCTCGGTGCTGTACCCCCTGTCGTCTCCGTCCCAGCGCTTGAGCTGGACCGTAGACGTGTACTTCCCGTACCATCGCTGCATGGCGAATTTCCGGAATGGGTAATTCCTGGCGAGGAACCACGGGCAAAGAGAGACGTAGGAAACCGGCCAGTTTTCCACAGGGGGTCACATATTGCAGGAAGTGCTCTTTCGTCGCGTCTGTCTCATAGGTAACTATTTCCAAAGATATATCGTCGAGGTTGACCTGCTTGCGCCCTCGGATCTCCCGGCAGCGGATACAGTCGCAGGTCAAACCCACTTTTGCCATCCGCTGCTGGATGATCTGGCGAAGATTGCTCTTTTTCGTCCCCGCAACGATGTAGTCCGCTGGTATGTCGCGCATCAGGCGGTTGACGCGGCAGTAGGGGGGGATGTCGGTTTTGCACGCCATGAGCAGCTGGATGAGCGTCTCTTCATCATAGGGGTGGTATTTGCCTGCTTTCCAGAGGTTGTAGAGCTCTGTCCCTTCCAGAAGCGAGGTCGGGTAGATCTTCAGTTCGTCGGGACGGAGACCTGGGTCCTCCCAGAGACGCGTAAAGTCCGAACGATCACTTTCGGGCGTGGCCCCAAAGAGATTGGGCATCCAGTGAAGTACGATCTTGAAACCTCCGAGGCGCAGGAGCCGCAGTGCATTACGAGTCTGCTCGACGGTGTGACCCCGGCGGTTCAATGTCAGGATTTCGTCACTCAAACTCTGCGCCCCTAGCTGTACCTTTGTCACACCCTGCCGGCGCAATCGCAGTATCTCCTCGGGCGTGATGTGGTCAGGCCTTGTCTCAATGACCAGTCCCACGTTACGATGTGGGGCCGACTCGTTGCGATGCAAGGCTTCGGTTAGTGTTTCGGACTTCTCCTCATTCATAGCGTCGAAGCAGCGGAGGAGAAACCACTCCTGGTAGGTTTCGGGGTAACTGGACCACGTCCCGCCCAGGATGAGAAGCTCGATCTTGTCCACAGGATGACCGATGGCCCTCAATGCCTCGATGCGCCCTGCTGTCTGTGCATAGGGGTCATAGTCAAACTGGAGGGCGCGCAGCACACCCGGTTCGCCGTCCAGGTAGCTCTTGGGTGCCCGTGCCTGGTTGGGGCAAAAGATACACTCTCCCGGACAAGGATAGGGTTCGGTCAATACTGCGACAGGGGCCACGCCCGAGATAGTCCGCACCGGCCGTGCCCGTAATCGCCGCTGGAGGACAGGGTCCGGCTCAAGGTCCCCCTCCGCAACCAGCGACCGGTAAGCCCCCAATAATTGCGATTTGGCGTAGGTTCCCTTCGGACTCGGATATCGCCGCAGGACGGGACTGATGTCCCGCTGCTCCTCAGGTAATGCACGCAAGTCGCGCAACAGTGCCAGGATCTTTTCCCGCGTCTCCTGGTCGCTCAGATCGATGGGAGTAGGTACGCCGCCCTTAACCATGCAGTCATTATACCACGCTTATTGCCAGATTTTGCTGTCACGTTATACTCAACCTATGCGAGACGACGTTATTAAACAGTTAAGGGATCTTAACCGGGATTTCTATGATACTTTTGCTAGGGTCTTTGCCCGTTCCCGAGGTGCAACGGAGCCGGGCCTGGAACGAATCCTCGCCGATGTCGGCGCGGGTGACCACATGCTTGACCTGGGTTGTGGGCAGGGCCGCATCGTCCTGCGACTCCCTGAGAGTTGCACCTACGTGGGTGTGGACTTCTCAGCGGAGATGGTGGCGCTGGCACGGGAGGAGGCCCGAAAGGCTCCCCAGGTCGAGACTCACTTTCTCGTCGCCGATCTCCTTGCCTTTCCATGGCCCCCCACCCTGGGCGAAGATTACGATTGGATTGTACTTCGGGCTGTGCTTCACCACGTCCCGGCCTTTGAGAATCGGCGCCAGATTCTAGAACAGGCTGCTGCACGGCTGGCACCTGAAGGACGCATTGTCATCGCCAACTGGCAATTCCTCGACCTGCCCAGGCTGCGCCGGCGGCTCTTGCCCTGGGGTGAGATCGGTCTTTCCGCTGACGAAGTGGAAGAGGACGACTACCTACTGGACTGGAAGCGCGAGGGCTACGGCTTGCGCTACGTCCACCTGGTGGATCGAGCGGAAACACTGCGTCTGGCACAGGCTGCTGGCCTGGAGATTGAGGAAATCTTCCGCGCCGACGGTCATAATAACGATCTCACACTCTACGCCGTTATGCGAAGAGCAGATTCGTAATCAGGGGCTTGTTTCGGTGTAGCAGGGAGATCAACCACAACCAGCAAAGAAGGCTCGTTGACCTAATGGACTCGGTGCATCAGTCATCTTGGATGACCCGGTAGACGACCGCATCCTGCCTGGACGTTTCAAAAGCTACCTCCAGGCGTCCCTCGCCCACCAGCTCGTCGAATTTGGCAGTGGCCCGCAAGGTTGTCATATAGATCTCTTCATAGGGCGTGACCACGACGTAACTCACATCGTATTTCTCCAGAATCTGCCATGCTCGTTGTGCGTCAGGTGTGGTGTAGAAGTCGGCTACGTCTTGCTGGCGAGACTCTACCGTTCCCGGGGGCATGACCATGCGCTGCTGTGCCTGATGCCAGCGCCATCCCACAACAGTAGGAAGCCCGGTGTAGATGCTCATCCGGTTTCCCCATCGGATATATTCGATCTCGGCATTCTTCTCCATGATAACTGGAGATCCTTCAACGTTCTCCTGGAGCCAGCGAATGACTTCAGCATCGGTGGCAAGAGGAACGGATCCCTCGTTTTCGTGCAGCAGCAAGTAATCCATGAAAACCATACCATTAAGGCTCGGAGGCAGGGTTGGATTCCAGCGGTCACGGAGCTTGCCCGGGATAGCAAACATTGGATAAAGAGCCATGGCGAAGAGTACTGCCAGCAGTAACCCAAGAATGACGTCACCTGCCACGGGGAGGCGCTGGGCAATCTTTGCCCACCAACGTCCTCCTTTAGAATG
>JBNGDR010000211.1:0-4382 GCA_049975685.1 Anaerolineae bacterium | reverse complement strand
GAAATAGAGATCAAACCATCCGGCGGCGACGTAGGCCATATTCAAAGCGGCGCTGCCCAGGCAACGTAACGTACGGGCCTCCGAGATGAGCTCCCCGGCCAGGGCCCATGCGGACGACCGGCGTTGTGGGTCGCGAGGCCAATCCGCTGAGCAGACCACCCGCTCTAGATGCTTCACCCTCGAAGTGTGAATGGGCTCACCGTTCAATGTAGCCCCACCGCCACGGTATGCCGCGAAGCAGATCTCGCGCAGGGGGTCGTAGACGACACCGACCAACGGTTCATCATCCGCGACAGCCGCGATGGAGACGCCAAAATTCGGGTTATTGCGGGAGAAATTCGTGGTGCCATCCAGCGGATCGACGAGCCAACGGATCCGTGTCTGCCGGCCCTCCGCCCCGGCCTCCTCGGAAGTGGTGGCGTGTTCAGGAAAGGCGTCGTGCAGGCGCCCCAGGATCAGTGTCTCGGCGTCCACGTCTGCCTCCGTCACGATGTCGCGGTATCCCTTGCTACGCACCGTATGACCGGTGCGCCACCGTTCCTGCAGCAACCGGCCCGCATCCCGCGCGATGGGGATAATTCGCTCCAACCACTCGGCATGTTCGTTCATGGTCTTACCTCCTTACTGCATGTCTGCCCTGCCTGCTGTAAAACCTCCTCGGCACTCTGTCCCTCGCTCAGATTTATCAAACTCCGGACCAGCGTCGTGCGACATACCGGTTCACTCACTACAGAAGCGGATAACACGGCCCAGTGTCCCTCATCGGCTGCGCTCAATGCCAGTTCCAGAAGTCCTCTTTCGAGGGGGCGCAGATCGTCCTCCTCCGTCAGCTGCTGGGCCACCAGCGAGCGGCGTACAGGGAGATACTGTGTCGCTGCATCCCACGCTCTCTGGGCTTCTGGGTCCAGAAGCCACCCTATGACCTCTAAGGCCGCATCACGACGAGCGCCCGGTGGCGCGAGCAAGAGCAAGCCGGGACCGTACCATAGACTCAGACCGGGGTCCTGTAACCCGGGCAGTGGCGCCACAGCAGCGGGAAAATTACTCTCGGCGGCGACCGCGGCTTCCACCCTGGCCTTCTGTAACGTGGAACCACCAAGAAAGGCCAAGGTGCTGTTGCCGAATTGCTGGATCCCCTCGTCTGACACCTCGAAGAGCTCTCCACAACCTTCATCGAAAAGGGCTCGCAACACATTGCCGGTATTCAAGATGGATTCCTGTTCCAGTTGGAGTGAGCCTGTAGTATCGAAGGGGGATACCCCTCCTGTGGCGAGAAGAGCCAGGAAGAGACCCGGCTGAGAGGGAACCCCCAACCCTATCTGCCCGCCCTCTATGTTGGTAGCGGCACAGGCGGCTTCGCGCAGATCGGTAAGAGTGGCATCGCCGGGATCGTATCCCAGCTCCCTGCTCCAATTGACGTTGTAATAGAGGACGTAGCTCGCCAGGCCGAGAGGGAGGGCGCGCATGGCGCCGTCGACGGTGTAGAGCGCCCGGGCCATCGGCAAGAGATCGGCCATCTCCTCTGCAACGTCCGGGGAATCGATGGGCAGAGGTAATGCTAACCCCGCTTCATGATAACGCTTCAGGTCCTCAGGGGAGACCACGACAAGATCGGGGTGCCTTTCGGGATCGGCAGATGTCACTTTCTCAAAGATATCTTCCTGGTATTCTACGATCAACGTGAAGTTGGCTCCCGCACCTCGATTGAAGCGATCCCCCAGGTTCTGCAGGGCTTTCCCTTCCTCACCGGAGAAAGAATGCCAGAGGACAACGATGGGCACCTCCGGTCCAGAGCCCACGACATCAGCGAGACAGCCGGTCACGATAAGGGTGAATATCAAGAAGAGAGATAGTCTCTGTATTATCAACTTCGACATCAGCATACTCCCTCGTAGGTCACGACGTGATCCTTTCCAAGCAAATTATACCCTGATTTTACTCCATCTGAGATCGTTGATTCCACCGCTGCAAGACGGCCCGGCGTATCAGGTCCAGCTCTTCCGATCCCATCTGGCGCATCAAGAAGAGATAGAAGAGTGCTCCTACCCCGCCTGCGAAGACCACCTGCGTGAGAACGCCGGCCAGACCCGGCAACGACAGGCGGTTTACCAGGAGACGAGTGCCGAGCATAGGCAGGGCCATAAGTGCCGAAGCTACCAGAGAGATGATAGTGGTCCGTTTGACCCCGTAAGGTTGCATGGGACCTACCCTGCGCCGGAAGAGAAAGAGCATGAGTAGGGCGTGAGCGGTGAGTTTGAGCGAGTTAGCAAAGATGAGCGTATTCAGACTCAGGGTCATAAAGGTGCTGGGTGTGAGCACCAGGGCGGTGTAAAAGACGGTGGTCACAACACCAACCAGGGCCGGCGTCCAGGTGTCCTTGCGAGCGTAAAAAGCGGTAATAAGGGGCTGATCCAGGGCGGCGAAGACCAGGCCCAGCAGATTGGCGCGCAGCGCCTGTGCGGTTGCCAGAGTGTCAGAGGGCATGAAGTTTCCCCGTTGGAGGACTAAGGCCACCAGCGGCTCTGCCAGCACCATCATCCCCACGGCTGCGGGCAACACAAGGGTGAGAACCAGCCGTAGACCTTGCGCCAACGTTGCACTGAACTCCTCGTCCTCGCCATCGAAGGCGTAACGGGAGAGGGTAGGCAGGATGGCCAGGGAGACGGCGGATACCACCATCCCCAGGGGGAACTGGATAAGATAGGCCGCGTAGCGCATCCAGGCGATACCGCTGAGACCGGTGCGCGAAGCCAGGTTGAAACTCAGGGCCACAGCAGCCTGATCCATGATGAGACCCAGGCCGATGGGAAGGTAGAGCTTGCCGATAACCCGTAGCGCCGGATGACTAACAAAGGGCATCACAAAACGCAGCCGCCCACCCTTCAACGCGGGCCATTGGATAGCTACCTGCGCTACACTTCCTATCAGAAGACCCAGAGCGAGGCTCCGGCTTCCCAGCACACTCCAACCCAGCAAGACCACCACAACGACGCGGGTGGCGTTGGAGACGGCGGCGGTGAAAGCGGGACGCTCGAAGGCGCGGAGAGCGTAGAGCACGCCGGAGAAGAGTCCTGACAGGTTCAGGAAGAGGATGGCGGGTGTTGTGATACGGATCATTTGCGTTGCCAGATTCAGGTATTCCAGAGGTAAATCTTTGCCCAGTATACGCGCCACGGCAGGCGCCGTCACCTCCAGGATCAGGACAAAGATACCAAGGACGAGAGTCAGCAAAGAGATAAGCAGACTCAGTAGACGCCAGAGCTCGGCCCGACGTTCGGGATCGGCGTAGTCCGAAAAAATGGGAACCAGTGCCGAGCTGAGCATGCCTCCAGCGATCAGGTCGTAGAGCATGGTTGGAACCTGGGCGGCGATATCGAAGGCACTGACGGCGCCTCCCGCTCCAAAGAAGTAGGACTTTACCATCTCTCGGACGAGGCCCAGGAGGCGGCTGGAGATGTTGCCCACCGAGATCAGCGCGGCGGCCCGCGTTACCTCCCTGGCTTCTCCCGAGATGATAGGTTCTGTGTCCATGACAATGAGCCATTCTACCTTTTTTTAGCTCTCTGACAAGGCAGCGTTGGGGCACGGTCGGGAGCATGTCCTGCCTGTCCTGAGCGTGACGAAGGAAACGCAGTGTAGGAACCGGCCCCAGTCAGGCAAAAGCCCAGGAGGGACGTACCTGGCGCCTCACGCTACAAAGCTTCTAACGCTGACCCGGGCGTGATCTCCAAAGACGAAGTGCGTCCCACCTCCGCGTTCAACTGAGATGAAACACACCCAAATGCGATAACCCTGCGTGACACAAAAAACGGGGGGATGCAAGTCTGCATCCCCCCGTCGAAAATAAAGGGACCAGGGCTCAGATCAACAAGCCGCGCTCCTTTGCCAACCGGTTCTCCTGCGCGGCGACGCGCCGTCCATCCTCCTCATCCACACGCGTGAGAAGCACCATCCCGCCCAGGAAGAAGACGATGAGGGCGGCAATACCCAGCCGGCTCGATCCCGTGAGTTGGCCGACCAGGGCGAATATGAAGGGGCCAGCGATCCCGGCGAACTTGCTGGAGATATCGTAGAAACCGAAAAACTCGGCGCTCCGGGCCTTGGGGGCCATCGAGCCGAAGAGGCTGCGGCTGAGTCCCTGCGTGCCGCCCTGAACCATGCCCACGGCGAAGGCCAGCGCCCAGAAGTGCCAAGGCTGGCTCATCAGGTACCCCATGATGGTGATGAGAGTGTACCATCCGAGCCCGATCATGATAGAGCGCTTGGTACCCACCTGCTTGCTGAACTTTCCAAAGAGCAGGGAAAAGGGGATCCCCACGAATTGGGTGAGGAGCAGGGCCCCGATGAGGTCAATCATCCCGATGCCTATAGCCGAGCCGTAG
>JBNGDR010000210.1:0-4391 GCA_049975685.1 Anaerolineae bacterium | reverse complement strand
CCAGGGGAAGGTGCAGGGTATTATGAGCCTCATCGATCCACAAATACGTCAATGGAAGAAAGGCGAGATCGAACTGGGCCGCATGTTGGCTCGTCAGGCCTCTATCGCTCTTGAGAAAGCCCTCATGGCGCAGACGTTGCAACAAAGGCTTCGAGAGACCGAGAGGATCAACCGTATTCTTGCCACCATCAATGCCAGCCTGGATCGTCAAGAGATTCTACAATACGTGTGTCAGGAAGTACGAGAACTGATGGCGATCCCCCTGGTCTGGGCCGGTATTTTCGAGAACGAAGCCATTACACGCATCGAACAAGCGGTCGCGCCAGATTATACGCCACTGCCCAAGGGAATGCGTGTAGATTTGGAGCAGGCGCCTTTACTTCAGCGGCTCCAAGTTGAAGGAAAAACCCTTTGCTTCACCGACGTTCAGCAGGAGATCCCCCAAATCGCCGCGAAGTTTCGCCTACGAAAGATGACGCGAGCCCTGCTTCTGGTGCCGGTGACCATACGTGGTGAGGTTCTCGGCCTCCTGGCAGCCGAGGATTCCAGCCCGCGTTCCTTTCTACCCGACGAGATCGCCTCCGTGGAGTCCATAGCCGTTGCCGTTGGCCCGACGTTGGATAATGCCCGCCTCTACAAGGAGACTCAAGCAGCGCTGCGCCGTGCAGAAACTGCCTACGCGGATCTGCAACGATTGGATGCCATGAAATCCCAATTTATCCAGAACGTCTCCCACGAGCTTCGTACTCCGCTCGCCATTGTCAAGGGATATGTAGATCTTATTCTCGACGCATCCTTTGGCTTTGACACAGATCCTGTGCTCGAACAGTCCCTCGTCGCCATTCAAACCCACACCAACCGTCTCGTGGACCTGGTAGAATCCGTAACTGTGCTGGAGGATCTGGAAGCCGGGACGCTGGACAGTTACCCCCAACCCATCCTACCCGTACTCGTCAAAGCTGTGAAATCAGTTCAGCAGCAGGTACGTCGCCACAATCTGAAACTCATTCTTGAGCTCCCTACCCGTCTTCCTGAAGTCGATCTCGATCCTCAGCGATTAGGACTGGCACTCTGGCATCTCCTGGACAATGCTATCAAATTCAGTCAGGAGGGCGGACGAATCTGGGTCAAGGCCTGGAAAGAAGAGACGGAGGTCTATTGCGAGATCTGCGACGAAGGCATAGGCATCTCTCAAGATGAGAAGGAGCGTATCTTTGACCGCTTCTATCAGGTCGATGGCACAACTAAACGCAAATACGGTGGCATGGGACTGGGACTATCTCTTGTGAAGGAGGTAGTCGTGAAACATCAAGGTTACGTGAGGGTGGAGAGCGGAGGACACCATCAAGGCTCCTGTTTCCGCGTCATCCTGCCCATCCACAAGCCCCAGCTGGAGCAGAGCTCATGAGATTGACTCGACGAAGCCTGGTGTACATTCTACTGCTCCTGGGTCTCGCTCTGGCGGCCTGTAACAGCATCACGGGTACAATCACCCCAACTCCGCCTGGCGACAACATCCTTTTCACCGACAACTTCTCCGCCGTCCAGCCGGGATGGGCTCTCTTCGATACGCCAGAAGGGGCGGCCTACGTACAACAGGGCGAACTCTATTTGGAAGATCGAGGCCGGGGCGTGGGCATCTATACCCATCTAGTAAACAGAGAATGGAACAACACCCTCATCAACGTGCGGCTCCGCCAGATCGAGGGTTCTCAGGACAACTGGATGGGGGTGATCTGTCGCCAGCAAGACGAGGAAAACTACTACCTTTTTGCCATCAGCGCCGACGGCTATTATCTCATTCTCAAGGTTGAGGGCGGCATACCCACTCAACTCGCCGGTCCCACCCGCGACGAGATCATCAATACGGGGCGAGGGTCCAATCAAATCACAGCGCGGTGCGCGGGCCAGAGCCTATCCTTGACGGTTAATGATAAGGTGCTGGCTACCGTTGACGATAACAGCTTCGAAACGGGCAATACTGCCCTCTTTGCTGACGCAGTAGCCCCCGGGGGTAGAACCACAGTAGCCTTTGACGCCCTCGTCATCTCGGAACCCGAGGAGATCGACGAATGAGGATAACAGAGAAGAACCGAAAGCTAGATATTTTATTACTGGCAGCCTGGACTATAGCACTGGTCGGATATTTTGGCCCGTGGATCGACCACCGC
This sequence comes from Anaerolineae bacterium, assembly GCA_049975685.1. Classification (GTDB taxonomy): domain Bacteria; phylum Chloroflexota; class Anaerolineae; order B4-G1; family SLSP01; genus DAOTVC01. Next base: position 2,220 of record JBNGDR010000210.1, on the reverse strand, counting down.
AGCGCGGCCCTGGCCTGGAACGCTTACGACCTCTTTGACATTCTCCGCTTCCTTCCCGAGATCGAGAGCTTCACTATCGAGGTCAACTTACAGAGCCTTCGCCTGCCATTGGTTGGGTTGGGGGTACTGCTCCCCCTCTTGTTGGGAACATCGGGTCCTGGATGGCGTTGGGGAGCTGCTATCATAGGCGCGGCCCTGGCGATTAGTACCCTGCCGCCCTATCCTCAAATCCTCAATGCCTGGCGCACGCCCGGCTGGCGCGTGCCCTTCTGGTGGGGCGTTGGAGGAACAGGGGGGGCGGTGCTTGTCGCCGGACTTGGCCCGCACCTCGAAGGATTGCGCCTCTGGCTGGTAATCGCGGGGTCGGCATTGACGAGCGGACCTGCCATTGTAACCTTCTGGAAGCTGCTCCCTCCCCTGCGCAGACTCTACCAGGCACCCATCCAGCCCGGTTGGGGATTCTGGTCCTGGGGAATTGGAATACTCCTCCTTGTCATCGTTGCATTGGTAAAGGCACTTACGTCCTGGCAGAGCGAAGAACAGCCAGAGATGCACGCAGAGGGGGACGCAGAGGAAGATTCTTTGCAGAGACAACTGTCACACGCGCGCGCCGTCAAGAAGCAAAATGAGGCATGGTTGATGCGTAAGGCCAACGTCGTAAGTGTAGGTATACAGGTTGAGGATAAGGAAGAATCTACAGAGGAAAGAGAGGTTCAGATCGTCGTCAACGTTACCCACAAGGTATCGTCGGAGGATCTCCGACCCGAAGACCGGATTCCAGAGGATCTGGAAGGTGTGCCCGTAAAAGTCCAACCTATCGGAACCCTCAAGGCGCAATAAGCAGAGTCACCCTATGGCAAGCCACACCAACGATAACCAAAATGATAGATCAGACAAGACGCCTGGTAGTCTAACCCCTGATCCCTAATCACTGCTCACTAATCCCTGTATTTTTTAAAGGAGATTCCATGAACTGGTCCATTCCCGAACATGCTCAACAGGTTTATGCACAAGTTTCGCCTTATCTCTTCAAACGACAGAATGTCGTCGCCTGCGGTCTGGGGTATAAAATCAGAGGCGAGGAAGAAACAGATGAACTCAGCCTCGTCGTCTCAGTAGTGCGGAAGGTACCCAAGGAGCAACTACCCAGCACGGAGCTCATCCCTCAGGCAGTGAACGGAATGCTCACCGACGTTGTGGAGACGGGATGCTTGCGTGCCCTCACTCCCAATCCTAAAGAGCGCCACCGCCCCGCGATGCCTGGCATCTCGGTGGGACATCACGCCATCACTGCGGGCACCTTTGGTCTACTGGTAAGGCGGGCGGCCGAGGTTTTCATCCTGAGTAACAACCACGTCCTAGCAAACTGCAACGACGCAAAGCCGGGTGATGCTATATGGCAGCCAGCCCCCCTTGACGGTGGCAGCGCCGACGATCGCATCGCCACACTGGCCGAATTCGAACCCCTGGACTTTGGTGAGAAAGGTGCCGAATGCAAGATCGCCCAGGTGATCGCCAATCTCGTCAATGCCATTGCCGGTGTTTCAGGCTCCAGCCACAGATTGCAGGCGGTTGAACAGACACCCGGGCATAATCGTATGGACGCGTCCCTAGCCCGCATCGAAGATCCGAGCCAGGTGACGGCAGAGATCCTGGGAATCGGGGCTGTGAAGGGCTCCGCAGCCATCGGGCTCGGTGACAGGGTACAGAAATCAGGACGCACGACGGGGGTCACCGAGGGGATCGTCAAGCAGATCAATGTCACGGCCAACGTAGATTACAATGGTCGAACCGCCCGTTTCACCGATCAAATCATCACCAGCGGGATGAGCAACCGTGGAGACTCCGGTTCGGGTATCCTTGATATGGAAAGGCGTGCTGTGGGATTACTCTTCGCCGGTTCAGGTCAGGTGACCCTCTTCACGCCCTTGCAGCGCATACTGGATCGCTTCGGTGTGGAGGTAGTGACGGAGTAGACTCCTCTCACGAGGTAATACTATGTGCACGCGCTACGCACTACCTTGAGCGCACGTAGCGTCACCCAGGGGTGTGCTTCACCGACAGGAGCAGGTCTCCACCATAACCGTCCTGGAATATGCTCTAGAGGCCAGCAACCGTCGGCCTGTCGCCGCGATACCAGAGCATCCAGGGCATCAGGAGCCACCTCTGGAGTAAGCCCGGCCTCCGTGAACGCTTCCAGGGCTGCCAGGCGGTCAGGCC
>JBNGDR010000209.1:0-4415 GCA_049975685.1 Anaerolineae bacterium | reverse complement strand
CCGCAGCGAGGTGGCGAAGGCCGTTACGTCGCACCACGCGTTGTCGGCGCAAGTGAACTGCTCAGTGTAGTTGAACTGCACCGTCTGCCGCGAGATAGCGAGAAAAGGAGGTGACGCCTGGCGATCACCAATGACGGTGCGCAGGTTCGCCAGGGCGCGTCGTAGATTGGCGCGGGCCGAAGACTCTGAATACCTGGGCCACAGCAAACCGGTCAGTGCTTCGCGCCGGTGTGGGCGATCCGCTTCAACGGCCAGGTAAGCCAACAGAGCCCGCACCTTGTCTGAAGCGAACCCTGTCACCGGCTCCCCAGCCAGGGTTACCTCAAAGGCTCCAAACAGATGGATAGATAATTCAGCCATGATTCTCTCCCTCTCAGAGGCAGGATGTTGGCCGGAAAGACAGTGGTTACCGTTTGGGTCGGGCGTGAAGCGGGTCAGGGCCTTAAGAAGGCAATATGTAGAAAATCGTGCTACAAGGGGCCGAGATGATGGACGGCACCGGCCTGAAACACATTCTCATTATACAACATGGAAGGACAGAAACCAAGTTCTAAACGGATTTTGCGTTTTCTTCACGCTCTCTGGACGTTTTCGTTTCATCCAGTGGGTATGCTTGTTATAGATGGTATGAGGTACCCCAGTACACTATCCCGAAAGCTGAGAGTCAAGGACGTGGACAAATCACATGAAAGACCGGATTATCTCTCCTACCTGATGCGTCTATGGCGGGTCCGAAGTGGGGACGAGACAACCTGGCGAGCCTCGCTTCAGAGCGCCCGCTCCGGTGAGACGCACTACTTCGCCGATTTAGATCGCCTCTGCACCTTTCTACGGGACCAGACGGGGTATACACAGGTTGTCGAGGGAAACGAGGAGGAGCCTGCTACCACCGTGATTCTGATGATCCACCACCCCGGCCATGGTCGAGCAGATAGATGAAGGACGCCTTTCCAGAGGCGCGTGCGATTGGGGGGGCTGTTGTACTTCGAGAAGATGTGGTGTCGCCAAAACAAGTCCAATTTCCATAAAGGAGGCAGAGATGAACAACAGGAGGGTTACATTGGGGATGGTAGGAGCACTGCTGCTCGCTCTATTGATGTCCACCATCGTGTGGGCGAGTTCGCAGGGACGAGCTCCCTCAAGGTTGCCGGAGCCGGCAGACAGCCCGGCAACATCCTTGGTATCGGCCAACATCGTCTCGGATACGATTTCCTATCAGGGCCGGCTTCTGGATAGCAGCGGCAACCCCGTCGACGGCGTGCGGACGATAGACTTTCGCCTCTACACGGAGCCCAGCGGCGGGACGCCCCTGTGGTCCCAGTCGAAAGGTGTCACTGTGGAGGACGGGCTGTTCAACGCGAATCTCTCCGTGGATCCGGCACACTTCGACGGGCGACCGCTATGGCTGGGAGTCCAGGTAGTGGGCGATGCCCAGGAGATGGCCCCGCGCCAGCCACTGCTGCCTGTGCCCTACGCCCTCTCACTGCGACCGGGAGCTGGCATCAGCGGCACCGTGGGAGGCACACCCACGTTTAACCTCTTGAGCGACCGCATCGCCCTTCACGCCGAGACCACCAGCGCCGCCGATCCCCGCGATCCGGCCATCCTGGGTATCAACCACGGAGCCGGTCCCGGACCCGGTGTGGAAGGGCACAGCGTCGATGGCCCCGGTATCCTCGGCTTAAGTGACAGTGTCGTGGGCGTTCACGGTGAGAGTATCGACGGCCAAGGCGGCTTTTTCACCAGCACCCACAACATCGGTGTGGTGGGTAACACGCTCTCCAATGACCCGCTTGACGCGGCCGTGGTAGGCGTGAACCTGGGGATGGGTCGGGGAATCTTCGGTCACAGCGACCATGGTGCGGGGATCTTCGGCTCCAGTGAGAACGGCATCGGTCTCTTCAGCTCCAGCCTCAATGAGGCTGGCCTCGAAAGCCAAAGCGTCCACGGAGCAGCAGCCGTCTTCACCAGCACGCACGGCCCCGGCGTGCGCATTGAGGGCGCCGGCCTGGAGGGTCTGCGCATTCTCGATACCGTCTGGGGGGACTACATCGTCGCCGGCAGCGACGCCGACCCCGATTTCCGGGTGAGCAACGTGGGCGACGTCTTCGCCGACGGCGGGTACCACTGCGGCCTGGGTCCTGGTGGGGAGCCTGGCACCTGCGTCATCCAGAATACCCCCGCCGACTTCGCCGAAATGCTTCCCGCCCAGCCAGGCCTGGAGTCCGGTGACGTACTCGTCATCGGACCGGATGGTCGGCTGGCACGCAGCAACCAGGCCTACCAATCCACCGTCATCGGGGTCTATTCCACCCAACCCGGCTACCTGGGCGGCGGTCAGCACTGGGGACACGAGGACTACGCGCCCCTGGCCGTGGTGGGCATCGTCCCGGTCAAGGTCAGCGCCGAGAAGGGGCACATTGCTCCCGGGGACCTGCTGGCGGCTTCCAATACACCCGGACACGCGATGAAGGCCGGTGCCAATCCGCCGGTGGGGACCGTCATCGGCAAGGCTCTGGAAGGATTTGATGGAGAGACCGGCGTTATCCTGATGCTGGTGATGCTCCAATAGGGGGTGCGCCGATGAAGATGCGAAGCGTTATCGCAAACGCAGTCGTAAAGACAATCGTAAACCTGATCGCCTGTCTGCTCCTCATAGCACCCGCGCTGGCGCAGGTATCGAGCAACTACGATCTCTCCTGGCACGTTATCGCGAGCGGCAGCGGGCAGATGGCAAGCTCCGGCGATCACACGCTGCAAGGCACCGTTGGACAAGTGCCGGTTGGGCAGACGATGACCGCCGGTGGGCATGCGGCGTGTAGTGGCTTCTGGTGCACGATCACGGGCCAGCACCGGCTCTTTCTGCCGTTGGTGGCGCGCAACCACACGGGGAGCACCTCAAGCGTCATTTTAATCGATGACTTCAATGACGGTAACTTGACCGGTTGGACCTCGAATCGGGGAACCTGGACCAATCCCGGCGCCCACATGCGCGGCGAGTACGACCTGGGAAACGCCTGGAACATCCACGCTTCGACAGCGAGTGACCTGGTCTACACCGGGACGGTGACGCTGCTGAGCGGGCGCGGCGGCGGTCTGGTCTTCCGCTCCTCCACCGACGGTATGTCGTCCTACGATCTGATCCTCGACCCCGTGAACAGCGTCCTCAAGCTGAGCAAGCGTCCGCCCTACGAAGTTCTGGACAGCTATCCCATGACGGTACAGAACGACCATCCCTACACGCTCAAGGTAGTCGCTAACGGCAACACGCTGGAGGGCTACCTGGACGGCGTGAAGGTACTGACCGCGACGGACACCACTTACACCGATGGTCACCTGGGCGTGATCTTGTTTATCAGTACGGCGACGTACGACAACCTGGCAGCGTATCGTCTACCCTAGATCTCGGAGGTCTCTACGCAACGAGCAAGAGGGCGGGTTGCAGATCTCAAGGCGCCGTCGTCACTCGGATGACCGAGGGGACGGCGCCTTGGCTACCTTGTGGAATATTTAAGACTTACCTGGCCTTCACCAACCTCGCGGATAGCGAATCGAAGATCTTGCCCGCGCCCTGCTTCAACACACCCAGACGGGTGGGGTAGTAGAAGTCAGACTCGAACCAGCCCTTATCCCTGTAATAAACGTAGTCGCGAAAGCTATCGTCGAGCATAAGCTGCATCCGCGTGCGGGCCATCCTGAAGAAAAACAAATCGACGAGGGACGGCACCGGATAGTCCGGCTTCTCCAGCTGGGCGTAGTACCGCCGAGCGTGCGCCGCGAGAATACCCTCGATCTTGTGCTGCTGTTTCTCCGTCATGGGTTCCAGCGTCGTGATGCAGCTGCCCTTCACGGTGTTGAAGCCCAACCCCTTGCCCACAAAATCCAGGTATTTGACGATCTTCTTGCCCCCATAGACGCCCTGCGCCACGATGCTGGTGAAGGTCTTGCCAAAGAAACGCGGGCGGTGAAAGACAAAGCCCAACTTGTCGAGGAAGGTCTTCATTAGGGCCGAGACCTGGAAGGAGTAGTTTGGGGTAGCGAAGATGACGCCATCCGAGGCCATCATCTTCTCGATGAGCACGTCCCGGTCGTCTTTCAGCGGGCAATAGTCCTCCCCCTTGTCACAGCACAACTTACAGCCTCTACAGAGTTGGAGATCGTAGTCGCTCAGGCGGACGATCTCATACTCGACCTCGCCCATAGATTGCAAACTGCTCAAAAGCTGCCTGGCCGCGTTATAGGTGTGCTTCTTGCGAGCACTCCCAACGAAGGCGGTGACCTTTTTCATGGATTGACCTCCATTCATCCGTTCACCACTGTCTCAGGTAGAGTCGCCAGGACAGTCTCCGTCAGACGTTTCACGTCGCTCTCGTTGATGCGATATCCCATGGTATCATCTCGGGTCGGTTCCGATC
>JBNGDR010000208.1:0-4422 GCA_049975685.1 Anaerolineae bacterium | reverse complement strand
TGCTAGCCCTGAGGTTGGCGCTGCTAGAGAAGGGGCAGTTCCCTACCATCGCCTGCGTCGACCCCATCCCCGACAACCTGGCCCATCTGCCGGGTGCCGAACATTTCGTGCGGGACGTCCCGGAGGACGCCGACATCGATTTGGTGGTCGCTATCGACATGAGCGATCTAAAGCGCACGGGGGGAATTTACAAGGAAGCCTGGCGGGGTCAACTAGCCCTGCTCGTCATCGACCATCACGAAACTAACAACGCTTTTGGTGACGTCAACGTGGTCGATCCAGGAAGCGCCGCCACTGCCGTGCCGTTGACAGAGATCATTGAAGCCCTGGGTGTGCATGTCCAGGGCGATATTGCCACCTGTCTGTTGGCGGCTATCCTCACCGACACCCGGGGACTACGCACCGAAACAACGACGCCCGAAATCCTGGCCCTTGTTGCACAACTCATCGAAGCTGGCGGGGACTATCTGGGCGTCATGCAAAGAACTCTGGACTCCGTTCCCTACCACCAGATGAAGGGCTGGGGAGTGGCGTTAAGCCGCCTGGAGCTTGAGGGCCATATGGGCTGGACCACCTTTCCCCTCAAGCAAAAACAGGCACTGGGGATCGAAGACCACGATGATCTAGATCTGGGTAATCTCCTCTCCCAGCTGGCGGAGGCTGAGATCGTTGCCAGCTTTCTGGAGATGCGTAACGGCACTGTGAAGGTCAGCCTTCGTGCCCGACCGGGATACGATGTCTCCTGGATAGCCCACAAACTAGGCGGCGGCGGGCATAGACAAGCGGCGGGTTGCTCCATCTCGGGCTCCCTGGACACGGCAACCGAAGCGGTACTCCCGCTGGTGCGTAAGGAGCTGACGGACAACGGTGTAGACAGCGAAAGGTGAGATCTGCCCAGGGATGAGTTATGAATGGCTTACTCAACGTCAATAAACCCCTGGGAATGACCTCCCACGACGTCGTCAACGTGGTTCGTCGCCTTACCGGTGTCCGCCGTGTGGGGCACACGGGTACACTGGATCCCCTGGCAACGGGCGTCCTCCTGCTACTGGTAGGGCCGTCGACGCGATTAGCACGCTTTTTCTCCGGCGCCGACAAACGGTATCGGGCCGTTATCAGGTTGGGCGAAGAGACAAACACCTACGACACCGAGGGAACAGTTATCGAACGGCGTCCCATTGCGGTCGAGCGAGAGCAAGTCGAGACGGCTCTGGATGACTTCCGTGGCGAAATCCGTCAGATTCCGCCCATGTACTCGGCGGTCAAGTTCAAGGGACAACCCCTCTACGTACTGGCAAGACAGGGAAAGCAGGTTGAACGTAAAGCACGCAGTGTGACCATCCACGCGCTGGAGATGGTGGCATGGCACCCCCCCGACATAACACTCGATATCCATTGCTCGGCAGGCACCTACATCCGCAGCCTGGCCCATGATCTGGGGCAAGCACTGGGGTGCGGCGGCCACCTTCGCACCCTTGTCCGGACTGCAGTGGGGAGATTCACCCTTGAGGAAAGCATCACGCCAGAGGATCTCCGTGCCCTGGCTGCTGATGGTCATCTGGGGGAAGCTATTCGCCCGCCATCGGAGATCCTGACCCTGCCTGCCCTTCGTCTCACCGAAGAGCAAGTGCGAGCAGTACGGCACGGCCAAGAAATCCAGATCGACGGGGCCTTCGACGCCACTGAGATCCAGGCCCACGATCCTGATGGCGACTTTGTAGCCATCCTCATACCCCTGAGCCACGGGCGGTGGCGCCCCAATCTAGTGCTCACAACCCCAGAGTAGGACGAAGAACAATGTGGATTGAAGACAAATTCGAAGATCTATCAAAGCTGGGTCCTGCCGGACTCACCATCGGCGGTTTCGACGGCGTACACCGGGGGCACCAGGCACTTCTCCGCTGCCTCGTCGAAGACGCACACGAACACAGCCTTGAAGCGATAGCCCTCACCTTCGATCCCCTGCCGCGTCAGGTGCTGGGTAAGAAGCACAACGATCTACTCACTAACCTGAAGGACCGTACCACATACCTCGCCAATCTGGGGATCGATGGAGTCGTCGTCCTGCCCTTCAACAGGGATCTCGCGCAGACTTCGGCACAGGATTTCATTGACATGCTTGCCCGACATCTGGACCTGCGGGTACTCTGGGTGGGGCCAGACTTTACATTAGGACAGGCACAGGAGGGAGATGTACGCTTCCTGCAACAGGCTGGCAAGGAGTACGGCTTCCGGGTCCATACCGTGGGCCCCTTCTTATGGCAAGGGAAACCCGTGCATAGTACCCGAATCCGGCACGCACTGCGGAAAGGGGACGTGGTGAGCGCCAACGCGATGCTGGGACGTCCCTACCATCTGCTTGGCAAGGTCGTGGAAGGGGAACAACGTGGCCGCACACTGGGATTCCCCACGGCAAACCTCGACGTACCTCCCGCACGGTTGTTGCCCACCAACGGGATCTACGTTTGCCGCGCTCACCTGGCACGGGGCACCTTTGGCGCGGTTGTTAACGTGGGTATACGGCCCACCTTCGACGAGGGCGTGAAGACGGTAGAAGCCCACCTCCTGGACTTCTCAGCGGACATCTACGGAGAGCAAATGGAACTGGAGTTCCTGGCCTATCTCCGCCCGGAGCAGAAATTTGATAAAGTGGAAGCACTCGTTGCGCAGATGCAAGAGGATCTGGCACAGGCCCGCGTATGGTTAATGGGCGATATGGCACGCAGTGACGCACACGCACAGAGCGTAGCTTGCACCAACACCATGCGGGTCCGCCAGACTAAGTAGCACTATACGAGTTCTGAGAGGCGCCCCGCAGTGTACTGCGGGGCGCCTTGATATCCAGATTAGACGGTCGGTAGAGACTCCAACGCCCTCTCCACCTCCGCCCGAGGATACTCATAATCCTCGAGTTCATCGCCCAGGTAGGCCTGATAGGCGGAGAGATCCAGAAAACCATGACCGCTGAAGTTGAAGAGAATAACCCGTTCCTCACCCAGCTCCTTGGCTTCCAACGCCTCATCAATGGCAGCCCGGATGGCGTGGGAAGTCTCAGGCGCGGGAATGATACCCTCGGCCTGGAGGAACTGGAGCGCAGCCTCGAAGCATGTCAGTTGTGGGTAAGCTCGCGCTTCGATGAAACCCAGCTGCTTCCCCAAAGACACCAGAGGCGCCATGCCGTGATATCGTAGCCCTCCGGCGTGAATGCCCGGCGGAACAAAGGTGTGGCCCAGCGTATGCATCTTCACCAACGGGGTAAGTTTGGCCGTGTCACCATAGTCGTAGGTGTATTTCCCCTTGGTCACCTTGGGACAGGCTGTGGGTTCCACTGCCACGAAACGGGTACCCTTGCCCTCACGTAATCGCTCCCCGAGGAAGGGGAAGGCGATGCCACCGAAGTTGCTACCACCGCCAATGCAGCCAATAACCACGTCGGGGTAGTCACCAAGGGCGTCCATCTGACGGATACACTCCTCACCGATGACGGACTGCTGAATGAGCACGTGGTTAAGTACGCTGCCTAGGGAGTACTTCGTCTTGGGATCTTCAAGAGCGAGCTCCACAGCCTCGCTGATGGCGATACCCAGACTGCCAGGCGAATCGGGATTCTCCGCCAGAATGGCGCGGCCCGACTTTGTCTCGGGGCTGGGACTGGGCGAGACCTCGGCACCGAAGCTCTGCATGAGCACCCGGCGATAGGGTTTCTGTTGATAGCTGACCTTCACCATATAGACCTTGACAGCGATATCGAGAAAAGCGCCGGCCATCGCCAGGGCACAGCCCCATTGCCCGGCTCCCGTCTCGGTGGTCAGCTGGGTGACGCCTTCAACCTTGTTGTAATATGCCTGAGCGACGGCAGTATTAGGCTTGTGGCTTCCTACAGGACTGGCGCCCTCGTACTTGTAGTAAATCCGGGCGGGTGTATCCAGAGCCTTTTCCAACCGGCGAGCCCGGCGCAGAGGCGTAGGACGCCACAGCGCATAAATATCCAGGATCTCTTGAGGGATAGGGAGATAGCGCTCGGTGCTCACCTCTTGCTCGATACACGCCATGGGGAAGAGCGCCAGTAGATCGGGGGGTGTCAAGGGTTCGTGGGTGAGCGGGTGAAGCGCCGGAGGCGGCGTCTCATCCAAATCGGCCATGATATTGTACCAACGTTCGGGAATTTCTATACAGCTAGACATTTTCTCCTCCTGGTATGTTAGTCTGGTAGTCGTGTAGTCAGATAGTCAAGTAGTCAACAACCATACAATCCTCTGGAGCTGGACAGATCATGATCTCCCAGGTCTATTCCAACAACCGATACTCCAGGTCGTGGACAAGGGCATCGCGCAGCTGCGGGCCAGGCAGCCCCATTGCTCCGTAAACCTCATTCATCGTCTCGCGGGCCTCTGCCTGCATACGACGCGTACCCGCCATGAG
>JBNGDR010000207.1:0-4461 GCA_049975685.1 Anaerolineae bacterium | reverse complement strand
ATGAAAATTGCGGTTTGTTCTGATATTCACGATAACCTGGATGCGCTGGATAGGGCGTTGGTGGGGATGAAGGAGGCCGGTGCTGAGGCACTGCTCTTCTGTGGGGATTTGAATGCCCCTTTCACTCTCAAGGCTCTGGCTGAGGGTTTTGAAGGAGCGGTACATACCGTTTGGGGCAACAACGATGGTGATCAGTGGCTCATAACAGAAATTGCCCACGCGGTCGATAATGTGACATTGCATGGCGTCTTCGCTGACCTGGAATTTGACGGATACCGGGTGGCGGTGGTGCATTATCCTCACCTGGGGAGGGCGCTGGCGCGCTCCGACTATTACGATCTCGTTTGCTACGGGCACGATCACGAATCACATCATGAGCGTGTAGGTGAGACGTTGCTGCTGAATCCTGGCGAACTCATGGGACGTTTCGATCCACCCACGTATGCTATTGTCGATACGACAACGGGCAAGGTGGAGGTGCGAGAGGCTTAGGAGGTCTATTCTCTGGAGCCCCCCGTTCTGCGGTAATGAATCTGGGCGGTGAGTTTGCTCTCGGAGAGAGTGCCTTCGAGCCATGCGGTTACGTCGGACCCTCGCAGGGTGGCGATGTGGCCCAGGGTTTCATCCCGCCCTTGGGCATTGATCACCAGCGTCACGTCGGCAGGGAGTGCGCAACCTGCTCGCACGGGGCGCTGTAAGGCATCGAGGAGGACCCACAGGAGCTGGGCGCTCTTCTCAGGGGGGGTAGGGACATTGTATATCGCAGTCCCGACAATGTACAGGCGCTCGTTTTCCCAGGAGACGGCGGGAGAGAGGTACGCAGGGATCTCTTCGCTCACCAGTTGGGTACAGGGTGATATGCTGGGAAAGTCTTCTGGAGTTTGGAAACTCCGCCACACAATCCCACCCAATAGCACTACAATGACCAGATCCAGTGCTGCAAAAAGGAAGAGGATAGTTTTCTGTCGTCGCGTCATGGCGAGAGTATAACATGGAAGACCCAGGATGCGAAATCGAAGAGGGGTAGAGACGGACATGGAGAACCGGGAGAGCCGTGAGCGGGCGGTAGGGATTTATAGCGGCCTTCTGGCCTCTTTCTTGCTCGGCTGGGCGCCCATTCTGGGTAAGCTTGCCTATCAAGCAGGGGTCTCCTCGTTAACTCTGGCTGCCTTGCGCACGGTGGTGGCTGCGCTCTTTCTTTTGGTCGTTTACCTGGTGTTGTGGCGCCGAATGCTTTTTATTCACTGGAGGCAGCTGTTGAGCTGCTTGTTGGTCGGTGCTATCAATGGCATCGGGTCGTTGTTTTATTATAGCGCTCTGGCACGACTGGACGCAGCTCAGGCTTCGCTCCTGAGCACGCTTTATGTGGTGTGGGTGGTCCTGTTTCTGGCTGCTTCAGGGCAGTCGATGACTCGGCTCACATTGTTGCGCTTACTGGCCTCTCTGATTGGTGCTATCCTGGTGACTTCCCCTTGGTCGGCGACGAGTGCTTCCAATTTTCTGGGTGTGATGTTGATGTTGGCCTCAGCGGCGGTCAACGGTTGGTATCTGGTGATGGGGCAGTGGGTTTTGGCAGATGTGCCATCGGGTTCGGGTACACTTTACATCTTGACCGGGATGGCTGTGACTGTCCTGTTGGCGAGGGTCGGTGGCGGCGAAGTTTCGGAGCCGGTGTCAAAGATGGGATGGGTTATCATCGGTGTCCTGGGGTTGACGACGGCGCTTTCACGTCTGGCCATGTTCTTTAGTTTGGAAAGACTGGGGGGCGTGCAGACGGCTATTCTCTCATTGATGGAGCTCGTAGTAAGTCTGGCCCTGGCTGTTTTTCTACTAGGCGAACGCCTCAGTTGGGATCAGTGGACAGGTGCGCTATTTTTGATGGCGGGCAGTTTCCTTGCTCGGCGGGACGTGGAGGGTGGGGGGATGCCTCCACCCTCATTCAATCCCATGGATGTATGATGCTTGCCCACCTCTCCGGGAAGATGACCTCGCCGATAGATGTGGGGAAGGAACGGAAATCGTGAGCACAGTTGTCGGTGTCGTAGATGGGCGGATAGCGCTGGAGGGAATGGCTGAATTTGTCGACTCCTGGATGTGGGACTACGTTGGTATAGGTGGCGTCACCCCAAACTACGACGTCGATGATCTGATCGGAGCCTCCAAGCAGCAGTACCTGATCCCCCTCGTTACGTAAACCCCAGTCGTACTCGGGATCGCCCCAGTGGGGATAGTCGATCATCTCTGGAATCTCCGCGTTATAGTCATAGAGTTCGAAGTCAGCATTCGGCACACTGCTCCCGTCGTAGGCGACGACTATCACCTGACCGGTCTGGATCGTGGTGCCGGCTGGGAAACCGACCATCCCCTCAAAACTCTCTGGAAGCTCTGCGTCGCCGATTTTGTAAGCCCCGATGTCGATGGGATGGTGGGTGGGATTATAGATCTCCACCCATTCGCCATTCCGATCAGGTTTATAGTATACCTCGCTGATCACGACGTGATCCACACCAGGTTCCGGGGGGCTCCATTTTCCCATAACCAGGGGGAGGTAGACAGGATGTGAGAGCCCCCAATCGGTGATGAAAAGTCTTTCGAGATAGGCGTAGATCTTGTCCGATTGAATCTGCAAAATTAGCTCCCGGTTAGCCTTGTGGGAGCGCTCGCTGCCGTTGAGTGAGCCCACATGAACGTACCCGCCCTCGTCTGCTAACCAGACAAGGATCATTTTGTTGTGGATACCGTGGAGCAGTGGGCTTCCTCCCCAGGCTTTCAGATCCAACCTTTCGCGGGTGGCGATCTGGTTGACGTAGGTGACGGTCTGTGTGTAATCATTGCGATGCGTGGTGGTGTAAGCGGTGCTATCCATGAGGATGCGTACGGTGGCCCCTCGACGTGCGGCGTCGATGTAGGCTTCAAGGTGGAGGTTGGGGGTAGTGATCGGATGGCTGCCCCAGTCGACGGGTTCGTCCAATTGCTCCGCGTAGATGCGATCACCTTTCCCTGCCCGGGCCAGCAGACCCAGGAGGGCATCTGAGTGACGCAATGCGGCTTCTGGTGCTGTGAAGATCTCGAAATTGAAGGTGCGGTGAAGTGTGAATGGCTCCGGGAAGCGGATGGTGTCCGAGATGCCGTTGGGGATGGTGGGGTTGTAGGCCAGTGAGGGCTGGCCGTACTGAGGATATCCCGGTGTGTTCCAACGTAGTATGTCTCTGTGGTTGTTGGGATCGCAGTCCATAGCGAAGATCTGGGCTGCGCGTTCCGCGACAGCTGGTGCGTTGGTGGCGATGATTACGCCTCGAGAGCCTGCGGTGCCGTCGCTTTTGTTGTCGGCGGGCAGGCTTTTGTTGGTGAAATTCTGTGTGGAGATGACGGTCCACCGGTCATCGACAACGGCAAACTTGGCGTGGATGTAATAGTAGCGATTATAGCGGCCATTCTGCTTGTCGCTCACCATGAAGTAACACTTACCCCCAGCAGTCTCAATGAGCTTGCATGCGTTAAGTTCTTGTTGCCACTCCTCATCAGTTATGCCCAGGGGACTGCCTTCTAGCAATATCGTCACATCAACCCCGGCGTTAGCTTTGTCCACCAGGAGATCTATCAGGGCAGGATTGCGCAATGTGTAGATCTCAATGGAGATGGTCTTCTGAGCGCGCAGCAGTGCGGCGGATACGACGCCAAAGGCGTTGTCCGGTGCAACCCCTACAGTCACGGTAGCTGGTTCAGTGACCTTAAGGGGCCAGAAAAGGGGAACGGTTGGCGATGCAAGGTAATCCCAGCCTGGATAGAGGGCGCGCCGTCCCAGCTCTGCGTCGGTGGGCGTCTGCATCCAATCGGCAGCGGTGTTTGTATCGGTCAAGGGGAGGCCGGTCGTCTCATCCGGGATGCGGTGGAGGATCTGGTATTGTTGATCGAGGTCGATGGAATAGGTCCGTACAGACTCGCCTGCCCAGCCATGAATGGTGGTTACACCGCTCTCGTAGACAAGGACGTCAACGAAGTCACCGTGGTTGTCACGGAGGATAACTTCGCCCCCCTCGTTGTTCATACCGATCCATTGCGTTGGTTCGGCGTGAGGTAGGTAACCAAAGAAGCCAGTGAACTTATCACCGTCATCGACCAGCCAGATGCGCTGACCGGGAGATAAGGTCCATGCAGGGATGGATTTACAATTGAGAGGGGTAGCCTGCTCACAAATCTCCCAATCGCTTAGGTCGACGGGGATCACGCCCCGATTGATGAGACGGATAGCTTCTCCTGGCCCGTTGGTGGGATAGCCGTCAAAGAGGACGCCCTCGATGAGTACTTGATCTTCGTGGGTGGTACTCGCTGTCGTACCCATCCAGGCAATCTCATCGATGGTGGCATCATCAATAGCGGTGTTATCGAGATTATCAAGACGGTGAGCCGTGGTTTGGATGGGTGGATGAGCCATCATGAGCACGAGGATGAGTAGCAATC
>JBNGDR010000206.1:0-4485 GCA_049975685.1 Anaerolineae bacterium | reverse complement strand
GAGCGCGTTGCTGCCTTCTCCGCCGACGAGATCCTGGACGAAGAGGCTGCCACGGCCGTCATCCAGAGTGTGGGTGAGGATGATTTTCGCGAGGGCCCCTTGCAGATGGTGACCAACCCCGATACCGGCAATTACGCCGCCATTCCTTACGACGGCTGGATCCAGGCCATCTGGTACCGGGAGGATCTCTTTGAGGAGGCAGGTCTGCCCGCCCCCGTGAGCTGGGAGGACATTAATCAGGCCTGCGACACCTTACCCGGCATGGAAGCGTTACAGTATGCTATTACCCTGGGCACCGATCCCGGTCAGAACTACGGCCACCAGATCTTCGAGCAGGTCGCCATGTCCAACGGCGCCTGGCCCTTCGACAGCGAGGGTAACGTGACCTTTGACACGCCGGAGATGGCCGAGGCTCTGGATTTTTACACCAGCTTGCAGCGCTGCGCCGTCGAAGGTCCGCAGTACTGGCGGGCCGCCCGCGAGACGTACGAGCTGGGCCAGTCCGGCATGCTCTTCTACAGCACCTACATCATGGATGACCTCGTCGAGGGCTCAGGCACGGAAGGCGGCGGTCAGATCGAGATCGCGGTGGAGAACCTGCCGGAGAAGACGGGCTTTGCGTCCAGTATGTCCAGTCCCAATGGTGCGGCCACCTACGGTCAGCTGGTGACCCTGGCCATACCCCAGGGCGCTGATCCCGAAGCGCAGATGGTCGTCGAGTACTTCCTCAAAGAGGGGTACCAGGACGTCCTGGCGCTGGCTCCTTTTGGCAAGGTCCCGGTGCTGCAGAGTGCGGTTGAGGAATGGAAGGGCAGCAGCGAATACTTCCAGTACTACTCCAGCGAGACGCTGGACCAGATCGCCAACGGCTATAACACCATGCAGCGCTGGCTCTTCCGCCCCGACTATGGCTCCGTGGAGCGCGCCGTTATCGGCGATATCGAGGGCCGTCTTCTTATCCCGCAGGTCATCAGCAACATCGCCATCGAGGGCTCGATGACCCCGGAGGAGGGCGCCGCCTGGTTGCAGGAACAGGTCGAGGCCATGGTGGCGGAACGTCAGTAGTCACCTCTCGATCCTCAGGGCCGGGGATGCGGTCGTAGACCGTGTCCCCCGCCCACCTTGCCCTTATTATTGGTTATGAGGGATCCAAAAATCCGATTTTTTCCCTTGCGCCTGTTGGACACGATGAATCTGCATGAACAAAGCACCCCTACGTTATTGAGGGCCTGAGAAATCGGATTTTCCAGCCACTTCAGTAGAGTAAGTTATCGGTTTACCGGGAGGTGCAAAATGGCTGAAACCAAAGAGAAATCCGGCTCAGGCAGACGAGGACTCTCGCTACGCCAGAAGGAGACCCGTCTGGCCTGGCTTCTCGTAGCCCCCACCGCCCTCATCGTCTTCGGTCTGGTTCTCTTCCCCGCCATCTTCAGTGTCTGGATCAGTTTCCACGACGTGGGTTTGAAGAATCTGCGCAACGTTTTCGAGGCCGACTTCGTGGGTTTGGAAAACTACCAGCAGGTGGTCACCGACTTCGCTTTCAAATATCAGGGGCCCCTTAACTGGGGGGCGGCCATCAACAGTGTCGTTTTCTCCTTTGCGTCCACTATCCTGACGTTGTTATTGGGGTTGATCGCCGCTCTGTTGTTGAACCAACGTTTTCCGGCGCGAGGTGTGGCGCGGGCCATCTTCCTCTTTCCCTACGTGGCCCCCATCGTCAGCGTGGCCTTCGTGTGGAAATGGATCCTCGACCCCCGACCGGCCGGTGTGCTCAACGATCTCCTTCTTGATATCGGTCTCATCGAGGATCCACTGGCCTATCTTGCGACGCGGGGTCTCGCCATGGTGCTCGTCATCATCTTCGAGGCCTGGCGCTATTTCCCCTTCGCCATGTTGATGATCCTGGCGCGCCTGCAGGCCATCGACGAGACGTTTTACGAGGTCGCCACTGTGGCCGGAGCTTCCCTGTGGCAGAAATTCTGGTACGTGACCCTGCCCGGCCTTCGCTACGTGCTGGGGTCCATATTCCTGCTGCGCCTCATGTGGACCTTCAACAAGTTCGACGACATCTGGCTCCTGACCGGGGGAGGATACGGCACCAACGTTTTGCCTGTCCTGACCTATCAGTTCAGTTTTCAGTCCTACGACTTCGGCAAGGGTGCGGCCAATGCCATGATCCTGCTGGTCATTCTGTTGATCTGCCTGGGCATCTACGTGGGCGTCATGTTGCGCGGCGAAGATGAAGAATGAGGAGGGTGAGATGACACATAAAAGATCCGACGAGAATCTGAACTTCATCGAACATCTGGCGAAGTGGATCACCTGGCCCCGCTTCCTGCTGGCCATCACGCTCTTCTTCTTCCTGACGGGGATTCTCTTTCCCTTCTACTGGATGATCAGCTCCTCCTTCAAGTCCTACCAGGAGATCGGCGGGCTGGAGCCCGTCTACATACCCAAGGCCCTGCGTCTGGACGCCTACCGCGAGCTTTTCGATCCCAACCATCCCAGCTATCAGGAGTTTGGGCGGAATGTGATTAACAGCGCCAAGGTTTCTATCCCCACTGCCATTATCGCCGTCATTCTCTCCACATTAGGCGCCTACGCGGTGGCACGTTTCCGCTTTAAGGGCAAGGAGGCGCTGCTCAACAGCATCCTCATCATCTATCTCTTTCCGGGTATCCTCCTGATAATCCCCATCTTTGCCATGCTGGCGCAGATTGGGGCCCGGCTGGGATTCAGCGTTCAGGATAACCTGGCCGTCCTCGTGTTCACTTACCTGGCCCAGACGTTGCCGGTGGCCCTCTATATGCTCGCCAACTACTTCCGGACGGTGCCCTCGGAAATCGAGGAGGCGGCTCTCATCGATGGGTGCAGCCGGCTGGAGGTCATCTGGCGGGTGACGTTACCCCTCTCCATTCCGGCATTGGTCTCCGTTGCCATCTACACCTTCATGATCGCCTGGAACGAGTTCCTTTACGCCTTCATCTTCCTCAATGACCACAATCTCTTCACCATGCCCATCAAGATCAACACCATCTTCAACGATCCCAGCCCCCGGCCCCATGTCGTCATGGCGGCCTCCACGGTCATGACCATCCCGGTGGTGGTGCTCTTCCTGTCCCTGGAGCGCTTCCTGGAGGAGGGGCTGACGGCTGGCGGTGTCAAAGGCTAGCGCGGCTTCTCAAAAGTGCGGGTCTGGGGTATCCTTAACGGGTTGGATGTGTGTTGCACCAGCACGTTTAGAACCCGACGGTCGTGGTGAACAGGGGGCAGTTCATGCGGATGGTAGAAGAGCAGATCCAGGAGCATCTGGCGTTCCTGTACGGTGATCTGGAGGCTAAGCGGCTGTGGCCGCGTTTGAGGTCGCGGCTCTCGGCTTTCAGCGAGCGTCGTCCGGATCTCCTGGAGGTTCCGCCGCCCGAGGAGCGTCTCACCGAGCGCGACGCGCTTCTCATCACCTACGGCGATCAGGTGAGGGAGTCCTGCAAGCCCCCGCTCCAGACGCTGGCGGAGGTGCTGGAGCACCACGTCGAGGGCGTCATCAGCGGCGTACACCTGCTCCCCTTCTTCCCCTACTCCTCCGACGACGGTTTCTCTGTCATCGACTATACCACCGTCAACCCCACGATGGGCACCTGGGAGGAGATCGCCCGGCTGGACGCGCACTTCCGGCTCATGTTCGACGCCGTCATCAACCACATCTCCCGCGAGAGCGACTGGTTCCAGGGTTACCTGGAGGGCGATCCCGAGTACGAGGGGTATTTCATCGAGGTGGAGGAGGGGACGGATCTCTCCGACGTGGTCCGTCCCCGCGCCAAACCGCTACTGACGGAGGTGGAGACGGACCGGGGAAAGAGACTCGTCTGGACCACCTTCAGCGATGATCAGATCGACCTGAATTTCTCCGACCCTGAGGTTCTGTTGCGCATCATCGACGTGTTGCTCTTCTACGTGGCCCACGGCGCCGAGATCATCCGCCTCGACGCCATTGCCTACCTCTGGAAGAAGATGGACACCTCCTGCATCCACCTGGAGGAGACTCACCGGGTGGTCAAACTCTTCCGCGCTGTGATGGACGCCGTGGCGCCCGGCGTTATCCTCATCACCGAGACCAACGTGCCCCACGAGGAGAACATCTCGTACTTCGGCGACGGTACCGACGAGGCGCAGCTGGTCTACCAGTTCCCCCTGCCGCCCCTGGTCTTCCACGCCATCGCCACAGGGGACGCCACCAAACTCACCCACTGGGCGGCGGATCTGGAGCCCCCCTCACGGCAGACCACCTTCTTCAACTTCGTCGCCTCCCACGACGGGGTGGGGGTCCGTCCCGTCGAGGGTATCCTCACGCCCGAGGAGGTGCAGAACCTGGTGGAGATCACGCAGGGCCACGGCGGCTACGTCTCCTACAAGACTAACGCCGACGGCTCCGAGAGCGTCTACGAGCTGAACATCTCCTACTTCGACGCCCTCTCAGATCCCGAGGGT
>JBNGDR010000205.1:0-4500 GCA_049975685.1 Anaerolineae bacterium | reverse complement strand
GCACGCCGCCAGAAATCGGGCGTGTCGGTAACGAAGGAGACCGATCCTCCGAAGACGGCCACTGCTTCCTCCGCCGGACCCACAATGAAGGCCGTGCCCCCGCTCGATGCGGTATATTCCAGCTCGTCAGCTGGCCGGCCCTGGGCGGTGTCGGCGCCGATGGCGAGGGCATACGTCATCATGCCCGAGCCTACCAGTCCTATCGCCCCTTGCAGGGCCTCGGTGCCTGCCTTGCAAGCGAACTCGAAATCTGCTGCCAGATGGTAGGGCGTGGTGCCCAGTGCTTCGGCGACGATGGTTGACGAGGGCTTGACGGCGTAGGGATGGGACTCGCTTCCTACCCAGACGGCGCCGATATCCTCGGGATCGATGCCCGAGCGGGCCAGGGCGTTCCGTGCCGCCTCAATGGAGATGGTCACCGTGTCTTCGTCCAGACCGGCGACGGACTTCTCCTTGACGGCGCCCTTGCCACCGCCTCGCCAGATACGCGCGATCTCCTTGCCCGGAAGCCGGTACATGGGCACGTAGGAACCGTACCCGATGATGCCGACAGGGCGGTTGGGATACATGGTTCGATGTCGCTCCATAAAGTTTCACTCCTCCTTAAAATACAGGGATCAGGGATTGGGGATCGGTATAACTCAGCTGTGGCCGGTCTCCTGACCGCGCCACCACTATCTGTCACCTATTCAACAACGCCTCGGCGCGATCGATACGAATCTCGCCCTCTGCGATCATGGCGCCGGCCACCCGGTCGATCTCGTCATCCTTGGCGCCCGCTGCAATGGCGACCTGGCGGGCGTGCAAACTCATGTGACCGCGCTGGATCCCCTCCGTCGCCAGGGCTCGTAGGGCGGCCAGGTTCTGTGCCAATCCTACGCTCGCGACCACCTCGGCCAGCTCCCGCGCGGACTCAACGTTCAGGATCTTGAGAGCAACCTGCGCCGTGGGATGGACCCGCGTCGCGCCTCCAACGGTCCCCAGTGCCAGGGGGATCTCCAGACTGCCCAGCAGGTGACCCTTGCCGTCGCGGCGCCAGGTGCTCAGGCTGTTGTATCGTCCGTGACGTGCCGCGTAGGCGTGAGCGCCCGCTTCGATGGCCCGCCAATCGTTGCCGGTCGCCAGCACCACCGCGTCCACGCCGTTCATAATGCCTTTGTTGTGGGTGGTTGCCCGGTAGGGATCGCTGGCCGCGAAGGCCCAGGCTGTCTCGATCCCCCGCGCGACCTCCTCGCCCGAGAAATTGCCGAAGGCAAGGGCGCTCTCGGGGATAAATACTCTGGCGCGCGCCCGGCGGCGATCCGCCAGATTGGACAGGATGCGCAGGAAGACCTGACCGCCGGTGAGCCTTTCGATCTCCGGTGCCAGGCGTTCGCAGGCGGTGTTGATGGCGTTGGCGCCCATGGCATCGCGTACGTCGTAGAGCAGATGGACGATGAGCATGGGGCCGACCGGTGTCTCATCCAGCAACCGGACTTCAAGACCGCGTGCCCCGCCACCCAGATCCACGAGCACGGGATCCACCCTGTTCGCCTGGGCCACAAGTTCCTCGCGGTGCTTCAGGATCTCCTCGCGTGCTTCACGGGGCTGGTCCACATCCACGACCTGGATCTGTCCGATCATCACCGGTGGATCTGTGTGGGCGGTGAATCCACCGCCGGCCCGTGCCAGCTTGGCGGCCAGCGATGCCCCCGCCACGACAGAGGGCTCCTCGATCACCATGGGGACCAGCACCTCACGCCCGTTCACGATGAAGTTCGTCGCGATACCCAGCGGCAGCGTGTGGAGCCCCACGACGTTCTCGATCATGTGCGAGCCGCGTTCCAGATCTAACCCCGCTGCTCCCGCCAGGATAGAGCGATCCGCGTCGGTGAGATCCACCCGTTCTGCCAGAAGCTCGATTCGCTCTGCCACCGACAAGTTATAGAATCCCGGAATCCGTGACGTCATGCCTTCAGATTTAGACACAATTCTTACCTCCCGATATCTCAGGCATGCTCATCATAACACAAGGAGTCTCCCAAAAGCTATCAGATAGCCCTTGGATTCCTATTTTGGGACTTATCGGTGACTTTTGTATGCGAATTATGCGGTATTTGTGTATTTATAACTTATAAATTGAATATCCCAAAGGTCTTCTGCTTGCGTTATTTCCCAAACGTTATAAGCTTTCTCAGTCATGGTGCCACGGTGAGGCACAACGAAAATCTGGAATCGAGGGAATGCCGTGTTACGCGAGCTACATATTCGCAACTTTGCTATTATCGAGGAGCTGGATCTCATCCTGGAAGCAGGTTTCAACACGCTTACCGGTGAGACGGGGGCTGGCAAGTCCATCCTCATCGATGCGGTCGCGCTGTTGCTGGGTGGTCGTGCGGATCTGAGTGCCATCCGCGCCGGGGAGAAGCGGGCCCTCATCGAGGGGATGTTTGTCCTCGACCCTGCACAACAGGCCGGTATCCTTCCCCTTCTGGAGCGGGAGGGGTTGGAGGGCGAGCGTCCGGATACCCTCTGGTTGAGCCGTCAGCTTCGCTCCAACGGGCGCTCCGTGGCCCGGGTCAACGGGACGGTGGTCTCCGTCTCATTGATGCACGAGGTCGCCGAGGGCCTGGTCGACATTCACGGTCAAAGCGAACACCTGAGCCTGCTCCGCGTACAGGAGCATCGCAATCTTCTGGATCGCTTCGCCGGCTTGATGGATCTCCGTTCGCAGGTGAGGAAAGCTGTGCGTGAGGTACAGGCGGTACGCGCGGAGTTGCGTTCCTTGCGCGAGAGTGAACGGGAGCGTATGCAGCGGATCGATCTATTGCGCTTCCAGGTGCAGGAGATCGAGGCGGCCCATCTTGAACCCGGGGAGCTGGACGCTCTCGAGGAAGAACGCGTGCGCCTCGCAAACGCGGAACAGCTGGCAACGCTGAGCTCCACGCTCGTTGCCCTGCTGGAGGAGGGGACGGAGGAGGCGCCTGCCGTCGTGGACCTCCTGGGGGAAAGCCAGCGGGTGCTGGAGAACCTGACCCGTATCGATGGCTCTCTCTCCTCTACCGCAGATTCCCTGGAGGGCGTAGTCTATCAGATCGAGGGCCTGGCACGCACCCTCCGTGATTATCTCAACGACATCGAATTCAATCCCCGCCGCCTCTTGCAGGTGGAACAACGTGTCGTTCTGCTGCGACAGCTTCAACGTAAGTACGGCCGGGATCTCTCGGAAGTACTGGCCTATGCAGATCGGGCGGCCGCCGAACTGGAGACCCTGGAGCACAGCGACGAGCGTATTGTGGATCTGGAGGCCGAGGAGAAGGCTTTGCTTGCCGAAGCTGCCCGCTTATGTGAGGAGCTCTCCCGTCGCCGGCAGGAGGCAGCTCACGATCTGGCCATCGGTGTTGAACGAGAGCTGGCGGATCTGCGTATGGAGGGGGCGCGCTTCGGTGTCGCCTTTCGCCGGGAGCAGAGTGCCCGGGGATTGCCCCTGACGGCTTCTGTGCCCGCCGTGATCCACGTCACCGCCTCCGGGGTACAGGTGCAGGAAGAATCGCTGCTTGAGCGTGTGAGATTTGATCCCACCGGCATAGACGAACTGGAGTTCCTCATCGCACCCAACGTGGGTGAAGGGCTCAAGCCAATGGTTCGCATTGCTTCAGGCGGGGAGACGGCGCGTCTCATGCTGGCACTCAAAACGGTACTGGCACGCGCCGACAGCACGCCGACGCTTATCTTCGACGAGATCGATCAGGGTATCGGAGGGCGGGTCGGGGGCGCGGTGGGGACCAAGCTCTGGCGTCTCACGGGGAACACCGAGGGAGAATCGCGCCATCAGGTGTTGTGTGTTACCCATCTTCCCCAGCTGGCGGGTTTTGGTGACGCCCATTTCCGGGTGCAGAAGCAGGTTGTGGATGGGCGCACGGTCGTGCAGGTGGACTCGGTGAGGGGCGAGGAGCGATTGCAGGAGTTGGCCCAGATGCTGGGTACTACGGGCGATGCGGCTTACGATGGCGCGCGCGAGATCCTGGCGCAGGCTCAACAGGTCAAGGGATACTAGATCGAGATAAAAATCAGGTATGTTTTGATAACCTGATATTTGCCCATTGGTAGAAGCAGGTTATAATGTTAACGTAATTTACATACTAAGGGACTTCTCCCCGCGTCTATGATAATGGATGACTTAATGTTTTGTGTGGATGTAACTTTGATTCAAAATTGCTTCGCTTTCAGGTGTGAATTTCACCCTTTGGGCGGGTCTTTCCTGAAAAAGAGGTGCATCGTCGAGTCTATCTCTGGACGGTTTTGTGGTGGATATGAACCCCTTCTCGCATCAAGCAAGGACGGTCGGAAATGGCGCTAAAAGGCAGACTCAAGGATTTCGGAATCACGCAACTGCTGAATCTCATCAACCTGGCTCGTAAGACAGGGACCCTCTATCTGGAAAGCCCGCAGGGCAAGGCGCATCTCTGTTTTCGGGAAGGCAAACTGGTCTACTCGTGGGTCGAGGGTGAAGAGGACAAC
>JBNGDR010000204.1:0-4507 GCA_049975685.1 Anaerolineae bacterium | reverse complement strand
TTCGTGGGGGGCATCGAGCTCACCACCTACGTTGAGGGGATGAAGTCCTTTGAGGTAGGGGCCAAGTGGGCGAACCCTGACGCGACCGTACTGATAGTCTGGACGGGCGATTTCGATGATGCTCCCAAGGCAAAGGAGGCTACCATCAGCCATCTGGAGCAGGGAGCGGACGTCATCGCGCATGCCACGAACCTGGGCGTCTACGGCATCATCGAAGCCATCGAGGATCGTGAGGACGTCTACTTCATCGGCAAGGACGTAGATCAGTCGCCGTTGCTGCCCGAGCGGACCCTGACGAGCATGTACATCAACTACGCGCGCGGCATGCAGTACATCCTGCCGCAGGTGGCGGAGGGCCAGCTGGGGGGTGTGTACACCATGAACCTGGCCGACAACTCGGTCGTGGTCACCGACCTGGGGCCGTCCGTCTCCGAGGAGATAGCGGATTCCTGGTATGCCGTCAAGGATCTGGTCTCCAGCGAGGAGATCGACGCGATGCAGTCCGCCGAGGATCTTGAAGCGGCGCTGCAGGTCGTTGAGATCCCGTGATAGAATCGTGAACCTGTACCGGATCGGGGCTGTACTATAGGTGTGGCCCCGGTCCGTCTGGTGGCGACGGCCGGTTATGGTTATGTTACATCATCAATTGGATACGAGTAGAATGGATTGAGAGGATTATATGGGAAGTACCATCGAGATGAGAGGTATCGTCAAGCGCTTCGGCGATCTCATCGCTAACGATCAAATTGACCTGGAGATTCGTCCGGGTGAGGTGCTGGGGCTGCTTGGCGAGAACGGCGCGGGCAAGACGACGCTCATGCGAGTGTTGTACGGTATCTACCAGCCCGAGGGTGGAGAGATCTTCATCAACGGTGAGAGGGTGGAGATTCGCGCCCCGAGCGATGCCATTGATCTGGGTATCGGGATGATTCATCAGAAGTTCATGCTGGTTCCCACGATGACCGTAGCGGAAAACGTTATCCTCGGTGCCGAACCGACGACCTACGGCCTCACCGATACCAGGGAGGCGGTCGAGGAGGTGAACCGGCTAGCTGGCAAATACGATATCAAAGTCGATCCTACTGCTCGTGTTGACAAGATATCGTTGGGGGAGCAGCAGTTTACGGAGATTCTCAAGGCGCTTTACCGTCAAGCCGAGGTACTTATCCTCGACGAACCGACGACAGTGCTCACACCTCAGCAAAGCCAGGAGCTCTTCGCTACCATGCGTGGCATGGCTGATCGTGGGGAGAAGGTGGTTTTTATCACCCACAAGCTACCTGAAGTGCTGGCGGTCACCGATCGCGTCGTGGTGCTGCGCGACGGACAGGTCGTGGGCCGATTTCTCACCTCTGAGACGAATGAACAGGAACTGGCTATCGCTATGGTCGGTCGTGAGCTCTCAGAAGTCACCCTGTGTGATGCCTGTACAGGCGATACCGTCCTCTTGATGGAGAATGTCTCCGCACTGAACGATGAGAACAATCTGGCGCTCAAGGATATCACGCTGGATGTCCATGCCGGCGAAATCCTTGGCATTGGCGGCATCGGTGGGAATGGACAGCGGGAGCTGGTGGAGGTCATCTCGGGTCTACGAGAGCCGGTTGCTGGCAACATCACTATCGCTTCCTGTCGCGTCGATCGGTGCAATCCAAAGGCTGTACAATCACTGGGTGTCTGTTACATCCCCGCCGATCGCCACGGCACTGGGACCATCGGTGAGTTCAGTGTAGCTGAGAACATGGTGCTGCAACGGCACGAGGAGGGGTCCTTCTCTCGCTATGGGTTGTTGCGTCATGGTCGTATACGGTCTCATGCGGAGGAGCTGGTGAACCTTTACGGTATTCACTGCCAGGGAGTAGGGGCCGAAGCACGCACCCTCTCAGGCGGTAATCTCCAGAAGCTGGTATTGGCCCGCGAGCTGAGCGGCGAACCCCAGTTGATCGTGGCGGAGTACCCTACACGCGGTCTGGATATTGCTGCCACCGAGTACGTACACGAGGTGCTGCGCGAGCAGCGAGATCGGGGGGCCGGCGTTGTCGCGGTCTTCTCAGATCTGGATGAGCTCCTTCAGCTCAGCGATCGCATCGCCATCATGTATGAGGGGCACGTTCAGGGCATTCTGTCACGTGATGAGTATGATGTGGAGAAGATTGGTCTCATGATGGCAGGTGCATCTCAGAAGGAAGCCGAGGTCAGAGGATGAATCTACCAACGAGTCAGAAGTCACTCAAAAAGGATGAGGTGCTGGGACGCTTTGGAAGTGTCGGCAGCATTCTCTCGCCCCTTATCGCCTTTGTCATTGCGCTGTTGATTAACGGCATCCTGCTGATCAGTATCGGCATCAATCCACTGGAAGCCTACAAGGCTATCTACGTGGGGGCTCTTGGTAGCGGATATGCCCGCATCGAGACGTTGGTCAAGATGGCTCCCTTGCTCCTCGCCGGTCTGGGCGTCCTCGTGGCTTTCCGCTCGCGGCTCTTCAATATCGGAGCGGAGGGGCAGCTCTACGCAGGTGCTATACTCACCGCAGCTGTTTCGCTCTTCATCGGTCCGTTTTCGCCCTGGGTTCATATTCCACTTGCCATTCTGGCAGGCTTTATCGGAGGGGCCCTCTGGGCATTGATACCGGCGTTGCTAAGGGCGCGATTCAACGTCAGTGAGACCATCGTCTCCCTGCTGATGAACTACATAGCCATCGAGCTGGTGAGCTACCTCGTCAATGGGCCGTGGAAGGACCCGAAGGCGGTGGAGCCTTACACGGCTCGCTTCTTCGACACCGCGACGTTACCTGTTGTCATTCCGCGCACACGACTTCACGGGGGAATTCTCATCGCCCTCGTTGCCACAATTGCGGTCTACGCGCTCATCGATCACACGGTGCTGGGCTACAAGTTGCGGGCCGCTGGCACGAATCCCAAGGCGGCGAACTATGCAGGTATAGACATCAAACGCACCATCATCGTCAGTATGTTGCTCAGCGGTGGTCTGGCGGGACTGGCAGGGCTAGGAGAGGTGGGAGGCATCTGGCACCGGCTCATCATGGATATCTCGCCAGGGTACGGATACACAGCTATCGTTATCGCGTTGTTGGGACGTCTGGAGCCCTTTGGCGTTCTACTCTCCTCCTTCCTCTTCGCATCACTGGTCGTGGGTGCGGATTCGATGCAGCGGGCGGTGGGTGCACCGGCTGCTGTGGTGCTCATCGTCCAGGCGCTGGTGGTTCTTGGGGTACTGGCAAGCGATTTCTTCATACAGCGGGGTAGGCAAACATGAATTGGGGACAGTTTCTATCTTACGGGTTTCTTGTCGGGCTCTTTGCCGGTGCTGTTCGGCTCTCGGTGCCTATTATTCTGGCGGCCCTGGGTGAGACCTTCTCCGAGCGCGCGGGGATCCTGAATATTGGTGTCGAGGGTATGATGATCACGGGGGCCTTCGTCGGCTTCGTGGCCGCCGATCAGACGGGCGGTAACCTTCTCGTGGGAATATTGGCCGCCGGCGTATCTGGGGCCATCATGGGGCTCATCATGGCCGTCTTCAGTGTCACATTGCAGGCGAATCAGAACGTTACCGGTATCTCCCTCATCGTTCTGAGCGATGGTATCGCTATTTTCTTCTTCCGCGTCATCTACGGCATGACGCTGCGCGTGCCTACCATCGAGCCTATGGAACCCATTGCTATCCCCTTGCTGAGCCAGATTCCTTTCCTGGGGCCGGTGCTCTTCACACAGAACGCCATGGTCTACGCGGTGCTTCTTTTGACTGCTATATCGACTGTTATCCTCTTCCGGACACCGTTGGGGCTACGCATCGAGGCTGTCGGTGAAAACCCCCACGCCGCCGATAGCGTGGGCGTCAACGTGGTGTGGGTGCGGTATCTTGCCGTCATCATCGGCGGCGTTCTCGCCGCGCTGGGTGGCGCGTACATTACGTTGGGCGATCTTGGGTTATGGACGGATCTGGTGACCGGTGGGCGGGGTTTCATCGCGCTGGCGCTGGTGAATTTCGGTGGCTGGAGTCCGGTGGGTACACTGCTCGGCGGGTTGCTCTTCGGCCTCATTGATGCCACGCAGACCCGTCTCCAGTCGATGGGAGCGCCGGTACCCCCCCAATTGATGATCGCCATGCCTTACCTGCTCACCATCGTCGTGCTGGTCATCGCCAGCCGGCGGGGCGGGCAGGCACCTTCGGCTTTAACCAAGCCCTTCAAACGCGGTGAAGCCTAGCGTCAGGGAGAGGCTGTGGTGTGAGAGCGTTAGCAAAATCTACCGGCGGCTACCGATCTAGAATATTCATATCTTTCGATAAGAACGAGTTTATGGAGGTATTACACTGATGAAGACCAAAAGCCTACGCGGACGTGATTTCCTGGCCGAGACCGATTTCACCAAAGAGGAGATCGAGACCATCCTCACCGTCGCCGAGCGCCTGAAGCAGGACCGCGCCCTGGGCGTCTACCACGACGACCTGCTGCGCGCCAAGACCCTCTTCATGCTCTTCTACAACC
>JBNGDR010000203.1:0-4542 GCA_049975685.1 Anaerolineae bacterium | reverse complement strand
TCCCTATCCACCGAGGCGATCAGGGGCAGCCTGCCGCGGCGATGGTGAGGAGCTTGGAGGGCACCGAATCGGAGGTGACACCTTTGCGCAGAGGGACCAGGCAGACATCAGATTCCCCATCAGCCAGCACAGCGCTCCGAATCCAGTTTGCCAACTCTTGTTCGACGACGTGATGCAGGTTACTCGTCCTCGGTCACATGCCAGAAGGGATTGTCTGCATTCAGCCCTTCGGCCTTGGCAGCAGTGACCACACTTTCATCACCGGTGACGAAAATCACCGGTCGCTCAGGCCCCAACACCTCCTGCAAACGCAAAGCAGAGGCGAGCTGCACAGCGTCGTAGCCTTTCAAAGGATGACGTTGGGTCAACTGAGCCGCCAGATTAGTCACTTCCTCTGTAACAGCAAGCAGGTGAAAAGAGGAGCTGACTGCTTTCATATAGCGGTTAAACGTACGATCGCGCGTTTGCTCGCTTATACGTCCAACACGAGCGATGATAGCGAAGGCAGCGGCTGCTTCAGCTACGGTAATAATTGCTGTGAATAAGCGATTGGCCGACCGCTTCGTTTCAGGATCGGTCGCCTCTACCAGTTGACGTACCCACGTTGATCCTGGTTCGGAGACGTAGTATTTGACCTGAGCGCTGGTATCAAAGTAATAGTAATGACCCGTCACACTTCAACAACCCATTCCCAGCCCGGGCGAAACTCACGGGCACGCATAACGATTTCCGAAAGCGATACATCCAGCTTCAGGTCTCTCAACTCCTCGATGGTTTTCTGCTTCTCCGACTCTGGCAATGCATCCCAGGCCGCTGCATATGCCAGCATCTCCGGCCAGGGATCTACCAGCATCCCGGAAGCCCGCAGGTCAGCCAGCACTTGAGTCTGTTCTTTTTCCTGATCGGATTTTTCGGCGGGCTTGGATTCCAGGTGCTCAGCAGGAACATCGCGCTGCAAAGCCTCCGAGAGGATACCGATCAGGTGCAACTTGTCAGCAGGGGAAAGACGGCGCGAAAGGTCAATTACCTGCTTTAGGGTAGCCTCGCGAACGGGCATTTGACTTCTCCTTGTGTTGCTCACGCCGGGCTCGATCATAAGCTCGTGCGTCTTTGTCTTGGGGGCACAACACCAAAGTTTTCACTTACTCTAACAGATCTATCCAATGAAACCTTGCTGCCAGTATAAGTGAAATTCGCAGTTTGTCAATCTACGTCATCTGTGGGCGATCATATCCTTGAAGCAGAGCTGCCAGCTGGACGACGGCCATATAATCATCCGGGTCGCTGGCAGTGAGGGGATTCTCTCGTAGGTAGTACATCTCGGCGTAAATCCTCCGCCAGTTTCTAGGCGGTCAACGGGCGTCCAGTGTACGTCCACTTAAACGGCTTGGCCATCGTTTTGTTGAAATAATCGATAAAGTCCAAGATGCGTTGGCGCAAGTCTTCGGTCGACGTGAAGCTGCCCCGTTTCAGTTGGCTGACCACTCGACTAAACGCCCTCGCGCCTCCGCTCCCCTGCTCCCCCTCACCTTGCCACCCCCTCTCCCCCTCAGCCGTTCGCTTCAGCAGCGATGCGTATTGGCGGGCCACGACCTGCGGGGTATAGCGCGCCTCGACGTAGACCCGTCCGTTGCGGCCCAGCCGCTCTCGCCGGTCGGGGTCGTGGTAGAGCGCGAGGATGGCCTCCGCCAGGACGTCCGGATTCTCCGGCTCCACCCACAGGCCGCACTCCGCCTTTTCCACGAAACGATAGGTGTCGCTATCCCTATCCACCGAGGCGATCAGGGGCAGCCTGCCGCGGCGATGGTGAGGAGCTTGGAGAGCACCGAAGCAGGGGCAAAGGCCATCGTGAGACGACCAACGTGTTCTTTCAAAGATTGGGGCAGCGCCTTCACTTCATCCGGGTATCACCCGGAAAGCAGGTTTCTCAGGCCTGGACGGTCGTCCGTTCCAACGGCATCAACTCCTCCACTCGAGCCAAGTCACCGAGCGATAGGCGAGTCGAAGCCTCCAGAATCTCGATTCCCAACACGACATCGCCTTCACCCATATCGAGGATAACACCCTCGGCGACCTCTTTATTGGCGACAAAATCCCCTTCTCGTAATTGAATATAGACGGCATCAGCTCCTATCTTCAACTCGTTGGATGATGAAAGCCAGTAGTAGCTATAACGTTTCAGCGTTTGCCCTTGCCATTGCTCCGTCACGCGAAGATTAGTCCCATCCTCCAGATGGAGAATCGGTCGCAGCGCTTCACCGTCGAGCTCAAGCGGGACGAGACGCTCCACGCGGGACCCGAATCGCTCTCTGATTTCCAATAGCCGTTCACTCGCCAGCACCGACCATCTCCCCGACGTAGAGCCCTTGCTCGGCGATCTTTCGCAAGGAAGCGATACGTTCCTCCGTCTCTTCCAACACTTCGGCCCAATGATGCCACATGATGTAATCTTCGTGCATCTCGTAATCGGCATCGTCCGGCAGCCCCTCGGCATCGAGTTTCTCTAACGTGGTGAGGTGATCACAGCATAGTCGTAGTCAAACTCCAGCCAGGCCAGAAGAAAGTCGCCGCGCGAAACAGATTGAGGAGACCGATCAAAGGCGGGATCATTGAGATACACGTTCGCTGAATATTGAAGGATGGAGCGCCAAAATCCTGAATGCCGAGCAAAGCCATCAGCCGTGCGTAACCGACAGGCCGCTTCCAGTATTCCAATACCATAGCCGCACAGGCAGCCAGGCAATCAGCCTGCCGGCGCTGTTTGCGGTGAGGAACAGGCAGCAAGTTCCTGCGCACGACCTTGAACCTCCGCGATATAATCAGCGCTGACGTCCAGTTCACCGCTTTCTACGTCCACGTCGACGCTCCCTACAATCCCAAGCGAGCCATACGAGGGGAAGGTCAAAACGATCGGAACACGCCAGTAGACGCGATCGGCCACGATCAGATTCGGCGGATCGCCATGCATCAGATAACTGATCTCACGGTGAACAAAACGATTAACCTTGCACCGAGCTTCCTCAGCCGAGACAACGATCCTGGCAGAGACGTTGATCACGATGCTCACGTGCCCCGTCTCTGGAACAGGCCGATCAGCCAGCACAATGGATGTGGAGTGCGTTCTCGAAGCCTTCCTGAGCTTCATCGAACTTCTTTTTTCCCCTTCCATCCCCTATCCCTCCTACGAGGCAAACAAGTCAAGCCTGGCCTGTTTGGTCTCATCCCACATCACTCGCTCTCCTTCCCACTCACCCATCTTTCGCCTTTCAATCTGCGCTTTGCTCACTCGCTCTGATTATACCCTACGCTGCCTGTAAAATCAAAAAAGCGGACGCCTCCGCTCCCCGCTCCCGCTCTTCCCCTTACCTCGTCACCCTGTCAGCCGCTAGCCGTTCGCTCCAGCAGCGCTTTGTCCTGAGCCCTGTGGTGAGCCCGACGAACCACCTGCCGAAGGGGCCGCGTACTGCTGCGCCACGACCTACGGGGTGTACTCAATCCTCACCGGCCAACACTCGGCCTGTCCGATACAAATCCTCACTCATACGAAACCCGGCCGCCCTGAGATCGTCTAACAATGGGGTCACCTCCGGTACAAGCCCCTGCTTCTTGGCCGCGATCAGAGTGCCGATTGTGCCGATTTTCTTCAGAGCGCGCGCTTCTGCCACCCGCCGCCCGCGTGCTTCGTCAATGAGCAACAAGTCCGCCGCGAGTTGGATAGCCAGTACAATCGCCTCGCTCTCGCCAGCATCCAGGCGTTCCCTGAGCAGTTGAACCGCCGTCACATCACGGACGTCAACCTCGTGGATCCAGGCAGCCGTATTGACCTCCTCCGCTCCTGGACGTCCACGCTCCGAGGTAACTACCTCGTCCCAAACGGCCGGAGGAATATGCAACTGACCATACAATGACCGCAACAGATTGAACCGTCCAATCCTTGCCAGGGCGATCAAAGGGCCAGCGTCAGCCACGACAATCATACGCCGTCATCGGTTAAAAGTTGCTCCAGCATCGTCACCTCAGCCTCCAGCTCCTCCGGCGATTCGGTGAAATAATTGATGCCGTGCTGCGACAACAACTGGACGAACGCCAGTTTAGAGATCCCCAGGAGTTCAGCCCCTTTGCCGGACGAGATACGCCCCTCCCGAAACAGCTCCAAGGCGATCAATTCGCGCAATCGGGCTTCCATCTGCGTCTGTGGGACCTCCAGAGCGCCCAATAAATCACGAGGAAGCTCCAGTGCTACCGTCATTGTGCTCATCTATTCACCGCCTTTCTGTCCTACATCCGCCTGTCCTGCGTACATTATACCCGCATCCACTTCCAAAAGCAAAAAGCGGGCGCTTGTTTTCGCGCCAAACAGACACCCGCTCCTCAATTCTCTTACCACCCTGCGCCGGGACCGCTTATGGCTCTGAACACGCTGAATAGCAGCGACCACCTGACCAAGGACTACCCGACTACCTGACTAACTGACTAACTGACCAACTGGCCACCCGACTAAACGCCCTCGCCCTTCCGCTCCCCTGCTCCCCCTCACCTTGC
>JBNGDR010000202.1:0-4551 GCA_049975685.1 Anaerolineae bacterium | reverse complement strand
GGTGGATACGTACCGTTTACGGGAAATTGCT
Source organism: Anaerolineae bacterium (assembly GCA_049975685.1). GTDB lineage: Bacteria > Chloroflexota > Anaerolineae > B4-G1 > SLSP01 > DAOTVC01. Next base: position 4,520 of record JBNGDR010000202.1, on the reverse strand, counting down.
GAGGTGGAGTTCCGAGATATTATGGATGCTGATTCAAGCGAGTTATTATCCTAGGGTTCTTCAAGTTCCTCCGCCGGCGTCACCTCTACCTCCACGGTGACGTAGCCCTCGTTATCGCTCAGTATGTCGTCGTTGATGCGGAAATAGATCTTACCCGACTGCTCCGCCACGAAGGTCCCGCCTCTACCCACCGGGAAGATCCGTCCCTTCTCGCCCACACGCATCAGTAGAATGCCCCCTGGGATTGAAGGTATGGGGTAGGTGTTCGGTGCTCGATATTCACGATGGCCCTCCGGGCCATGGTATTCCTCTGGTGTGTAGAGCCATCTCCCCTGTGCACGTATGTAGATACGATCCCCAGGATCTACCTGTACCCCAATGCTCTGCCAATCACGGTAAGCGTAGATTCGAGGGTGTGAGAGGTCTTGCTGCGCGAGAGGTCCCACGGACGACCGAATCCATAAGACGGTGCCGATAATACAGACGAATATGGCCAGCACCACGAACGGGAGTGTCTTTTTCACGGACAAGGTAGCCTCCAGTACTTCAGAAAGACGGGATGTTGAGAGCGGAAGATCCATTGCCGCCGCTTTTCGTTCACCCATCTCTACTCTTCCAATCCTGCTTCAGCCAGCAGTACCAACGTGGCGACGACGGGGCGATGATCTGAGGCCCCGTCCCACGGACCGATCTCGGCTTCGACGGCCCTCCACTCCGGGGAGTGGAAGACGTAGTCGATACGGACAAGCCACCGCAGGGGGAGGGAGCCCGGCCAGGTGTGTCCGGGACCCCAGGCGGCCTCACGCCAGGCGTCCACCAGGTTCTCGGTGAGCAGGGCGTAGGCGCGCGTGTGCGCCGTCGTGTTGAAGTCGCCCGGTGCCAGCAGCGGTCCAGGGTGAGCCGCGACGAAGTCTGCCAGGATCCGCGCCTGTTCCGTCCGTGCTTCGATGGAACGCTGCATCAGGTGAGGCTTCACAGGCTGCGTCGGGAAGGGATGCGCGTGGACCACCGTCACCAGCACACCCTCGAAGTCCAGCTCCAGCACCTGCGGCGTGCCGATCCATTGACCGGGCAACGTCTCACCTGTCGGCGTCAAGGGGTAGCGGCTGAGCAAGCCCATCCCCGAGACACCTGGCCGTGGATCGAAGATGCGGTACGGGTAGGCGTCGGCCAGTTCTCGATGGATGGTCTCGGCGGTGGGAGCGTTGAGCTCCTGGATGGCAACGAGATCGGCGTCTGCCTCGCGGATGGCCTCCACGATGGGTCCCGGATTTGTGTTGTAGCCCAGCACGTTGGTGGTCATTACGGTGAGCCTCGGTCCGCCGGCTTCGACGTTTCGCGTGTGTGGCAGGTAAAAGGGGCCCAGAATGCCCATCCCGACGAGGAGCACCAGAACGCTCCCTATCCAGATCTCGCGTCGGCGCGCCCACCCCGCCACGAAGAAGGCCAGCGGCAGCGGTGCGAAGAGGTAAATGGCGAAGGTATTGAGCACGAAGAGCCACCACCAGCGGTCAAGGAAGATCTGGCGCAGTCCGGCCCACATCATGACACCCACGAGATAGACGTGGGCCGTCGCCACTGCCATCTTGCGCAATGCTTCACCTGCTTTCACACCATCCATCTCCACGTTTTCTCTCCGTCCTAGGGCGTCTCCCTGAGCTCCACCACCGGCGCCGCTTCACCACCGCTGATGATCCACTTGCTATTCTCCTTGAGCTCCTGGGCGATGAGAACCTGGATGTACTCCGTTGCCAGATCGCCCCGGGTCTCCAGCTCATCAAGAATGGCCTCGATGGCCTCCTGCTGAGCTTCAGAGGTTAGCGTGATACGTTGCGCCTCCGCCGTAGCCAGTTTAGTAATCTGGTAGGCCTCGCCGTCGGCCTGCTTCTGCGCCGCGTAGAACTCGGCATCGGCCAGCGTGCGCCGCTGGGCTGCCTCGGCCTGGGCCTGCTCCTGACGTTGCACGGCGACCATGCGGTCCTTGATAGCTGTCACTACCTCCTCGGGAGGCGATGCGCCCTGGATCTGCACAGTTATGAACTCCACGCCGTACTGCACCTCCTTCTCCTGAAGTGCCAGCATCACCTCGCGGTTGAGTTCGCTGCGGCTGTGCATGACCTCAGTCATCTCCTTCGTGTTCACCACATCTCGAAGTTTACCCTGAACGAACTCGAAGACAATCCGCTCCGGGTTGTCCACCTCCAATGCGAAGCGCTCCGGGTTCGTTACGCGGTAGGTGTACTGCAAGGAGACGTCCATGGTCACGTCGTCGGATGTCATGGCCGGGATGCGCTCGACGTAGCCCAGCCGCTCGTTGACCTTGACGATGATGACGGTATCGACCAGCGGGATCTGGACGTGCCAGCCGGGCTCGTCCACAGCGATGAAACGCCCGCCCCGCAGGTGCAATCCGCGCTCGTAGGGCCGGATTTTGTAGACCGCCGCCCGCCCCACGAAGAGCAGCACGCCGATGATGACGAAGATCGCCAGCACGACCACCGCCAGCCGGTAGAGACGACCCAGTGTGTCCAGGGTGTTACGCCTGGAAGATTCGGGAGATCTTCGCTCGTTAACAGGTATGGATTCACTCATCTTCAAACCTCCAATAGATAGATGCCTATGTATGTTTACACTGAATGGAAGTATGGAGCAATGAGCTGCGACAAAGCATTTGACAGCCCATGCGCTGCCATACTACTGGCGATTGTGCGTGACCTCCAAGCAAGCAGACCGAAGACAAGGGCGCCTACTGGAACTATGACCCAAAAGGAATAAGGAAGCTCAGGTAAGTAGTAGATATGACCCAGTGCAAAGAGCAAAGCCTGAAAGAAACATACCCCTAACTCATTCCAACCCGCTTTCCGCAAATGCCCCCACAGAAAACCTCGGAACAACGGCTCTTCGGTTATGGCTGCCATACTGATCTGATAGACAAACAACGGTAGAATTGGCAAAAGCACATTGAACAAGCGTGGCTTGTGAGACAAAAGATCTGTATCTGTTTGTGATGCCAGGAGATAGGCATTGAGAAAAGCCTTTCCCATACCGACGAGAATGCCTATCCCAAACCATCGCCAGCTTGTCCTTTGAACTTTAAGAAGATCGGGGCGCTTTTTGCGGATTACAAGGAGTAGTACCACCGCGCTGACCCATACTGTCAAGCTTGGGAGGTTAGGAAATGCCAGAATGCTTTCATGCGGGTGGATTGCCAGGAAAAGCGTCTGAAGTGGTTTGAGGAAGATGATAATTAGAATAGCTAAAGCGTCAATGTGAAAGAGTTTCAGCCTGTCTCTCTCCCACCAGATGATGCAAAGCGTAAGTACGTAGGTGCAAATCTCAAACAGCGGATCTACCCACGAATTTGCTGCAAAGTACCCAACTCCGACTAAAAATGGCAGCCGTAAAAATAATAGCCCGGCAAGCAGCGTCCAGGAAATGACCTCGTGGGTTTTACTGCTCGGTGTATATATGTTCGCTTGTAGTTCCATAGCATTACCTTTCGCAACACGTCTAGAGGGTGACCTAGATCCCTTAATCGCATCACACTCACAGTCTACCAGGAAAGAGGTTGCCCATCTACTGTGAAAACCTACAGGATTGGCAAAGCGAGGACAAATGCTTAGATCCCTAACTGCTCATCTTCATGGCCGAAAGTGTCGCTTCGACCGGATGAGTACGACGAGGGTAGCAAGCAAGGGAAACCCAATGAAGGGTGCGAAATGGATACCGTGAAGTGGGACCGCTTCGAACATCTCCATCTCCCTGGCTGGAAATTTCATGACGGACAGAATCTCCGAGAGTCTGGACTGCGCAAGTGTGACGGCCATAGACACGATCAGGAGTACGAGATAGCTTACAGAAGCCCACCAGGCCCATACTTTCTGTCTTGCCACGCCCCAGGTCAGGAGCGATAGAGTGGCGATAGCGATGTCCAGGGCCAGAAAGCCCTGCATTTCCGACAGCCAGGTGCCAAACAACGGGAATGCTCCATTCAAGAAGAGGGGAACGTGCAGGATCACGACGTAAAGCACAAAGAGCGTCGTCAAGATCAGGATAGGCAGGGGCAGCGTTTCGATCCAGTGCGAGTGAGGATCCCGGGTCTCGAAGGTCCGCCTGACGTTCTCGCCCCGGTAAAAGCGAATCAGCAACCCAGGTACCACAAGATAGGCCAGACCCGATGCCACGACCAGGACAATAGAGGCCGTGGGGGATAGCTCCTTGACGGACAACATGAACAGGAAGACGATGATGAGGGGGAGGCCTACGATCAAGCTGCACCACAGCAGAGCAACCATCATTCGTCGGGCCCAGCGACGGGCGCGGATGTGCCCGTATCCCAGCGGGAGGAGAAGCGCGGCAATAGCGTAGTATCCGAGGACCTGCCAGGCAATGTTGGCGAACATGAAGGAACCAAACCCAAAGCCGTCGTAATGGAAGCGCCCGCCCTCGGAGAAGAGGTAGAAGACGTAGATCTCGTACGGCCCAAGGAGCGCCGCAGCCAAGCCGATGAGCAGCAGTAC
>JBNGDR010000201.1:0-4562 GCA_049975685.1 Anaerolineae bacterium | reverse complement strand
GGCCCCATCACGATCGAGATTGGTGGTGCAGCGGACGCCCAGCAGCCAGATCTCCCCCGTTTCCAGGGAGATCGATTGCGCCTTATCCGGGAGCCAGTGTATAGGGAGCCCCTCAAAGATTTGCGGAACGATGCCTTTCACGTCCACGGCAGGACTGCCTGTGATAGCATAGATCCCCAGCGGTGCTTCAAGCCGGGCCAGCAGCGCCCGTGCTTCCGCTTGTGCGTTGGGGTCGTGAACCGAGGAGAGGTTAAGGTAATCACCGGTGAGAAAAATGAGATCGGGGTTGAGTCTATGCACAGCGGCCTCCAGCGCCTCCTCACGTGGCGAGTAGCCTTCAAAGTGGAGGTCACTGATGTGTAGTACGCATAGCGGGGAGTTTTCCGGCCACTTGGGGATCTGGATTTGCTGGTGGGTGATATCCAGACGGAAGGGCTCCACCCAGGTAGCATAATAGACCAACCCGCTCAGGATACCATTTGTCAGGAAAAATAAGATCAAACCGGCGCCGGGGGGAAGAATCTGGGCCAGGAGCCACGAGATCGCAGTGCGTAATAGTGTGAGGGCCAGGAGAGAGGGGGTGACTGGGCCCCACGAGCGCCCTCTGACGGGCAGGAGTGCCAGGATGATCCAATCCGAAGCGAGAGAGAGGGCGGCGAGGACTCCTGCCACACCGCGCCACGGTGCCCACGGCCAGGCGGCGATGGCCACCAACGCCAGCCAGCCGGGCAATAACCAGCTGGGCTTCACCCTGCTGATCAGGATGGTGGCGATGAAGAGATTGTGAAGGAAACTGTTGTGACCCTCTCGATCTTGAGGGATAGTCCGTTTAGAAGGTTGAGGGGCTGTCACGTCTCATTCCTCGAAGAGGCGGGCAATTTCGTCGCGCGGAAAGAGGGGAAACGCCCGCTCCCCATCTGGGCCTTGTAATACGATGCCGGGTTTTTCCCTTACTTCACCGATGATAGCGGCTGCAATCCCCTCTTTCTCCAGAGCTGCAACGATAGGTTCGGCATCCTGGGGAGCCACGGCGGCTAATAGGGCCCCCGATGCAATAAGGCCCAGTGGATCCAGATCCAGGACCTTGCAGAAGGCTTCCGTTTCCGGGAAGATGGGCAGTGCCTGCTCCTTGATGATGGCTCCCACGCCGGCAGCTTCCATCATCTCTCGCAAACCGGTAGCAAAGCCCCCCTCCGTTGGATCGTGCATGGCGTGTACTTCCCCGGCGGAGGTCATCACCGCTGCATCTCGCACAACGCTAATTCCTGGGTGGCGAAGGAAGTCCGAAGCGCGGGATAGCACCCTGGAGCCTACCTCCTCACGCAATCGTTGGGGAACCTCACGGGCGATGAGGGCAGTACCTTCCACTGCAATGCCTTTCGTCAGGAGCAGGTGATCGCCTGGCTGGGCGCCGTCGGAGCGTACCAGGTTCTCCGGCGCAACCTCGCCGAACATTGCGCCTACCACGATGGCTCTCCCCAGTCCATAGGTAATTTCTGTGTGCCCACCCACCAGGCTCGCCCCCACCTCCGAGCAGCCCGTATGAATCTGATCAAAGATCTCCTCGACCAGGGTTCGATCGGTTTTGCCTTCGGGTAGAAGGAGGGTGGCGATGAACCACTGGGGGGTCGCGCCCAGGCAGGCGACGTCGTTAGCGTTCACGTGGGCTGCGTACCAGCCGATTTGATCGGTGGCAAAGGTAATGGGATCGGTCTTGGCGACGAGGTATCGATCGCCAAAATTGATGACCGCCGCGTCACGTCCTAGTCCCGGTCCCAGAATCACTCGCGGATCTTTGAGCGATTGGTGGCGGAGCATGGCAACGAGATCCTGCTGGGGTAGTTTTCCCACCGGATAGAGGTCGTCGGTTACTTTGTTCATAGGGAAGCCTTCCGTGTCATCATGGGTCATTCTTCCACCATGACGGCCACCTCGTCTACAGCGGCGGAGAAGGAGTGACCGGAGGCGAAAACGTCGATCTTCAGGATGGTGGTGGGTTCGGCGCCTCGTGCAAGCAGTACCGGCAGGAGATCGGACGAATCGAAGGGATACCAGGCTCCCGCGGGCACCCGTATGTGGCGGGGGCCGCCCTCACAGGTGATGCAAACGTCAGAATAGCCGTCGCCTTCCTTGGTATAGAATCCCTGGAGCCATTCGTGGAGGCCGCCTTGCGCGTCAAGGTAGGTGAAACGGATCATGACAGGGCACTCCGTGCCAGCTGCCCCACAGTAGGGCAGGCTTTGGTCATCGACCCTTATCAGCCCGGTGACCCTCAAGGATTTGATCCCCTGCACATTGCGGTTTACTTCCTGGGTTACACCTCGCTCGATGTGGCCTACGCCCTCCCGCTCAAAGATGAGGTAGGAGCGTTCCTCATCCACCCATAGGACTTCCCCATCACTCTCCTCGTTGAACTGCTTGCGCTGGGTGAAGATCTCCCAGTAGGGTTCAGGGGGACTTTCAAAATCGCCGTTACGCAGAATACCCCGACTCTGGCTTGATCGCACCGGTCCCCGTCCCTCGCTGGTCAGTTCAGTGAATTGACCGGCTCCCATTTCGACGATGGCTCCCCCATCGGGATCGGGCACCCTCGCCAGACCGTTGCTGACGATAATCTCGGTGCGTTCTCTATCGACAGCCACCGTATAGGATCCCTCCTCAAGGGCGAAATTACCCTGAGGGGTAGTGATCTCCAGAATGGTAGATCGTCCGTTACCTCCGACAGAGATCTGGACCTTCTCGCTCCTGTTGACGCGTAGCGAGATCCGGTGAGGCAATGGACTGCGTTCAAAGCGGGGGTTGCGGCCTGAGAGGAAGTTCAGGTCCGTCTGACCGTGGATCTGAAGGGTACTCACGGGGGTGCCTCGCTGCTCAGGTTGGTAGAAGATGAGCAGGGCTTCCGCGTCATCCGAGGAGAGGATGACGTCGCTCCGGGTGGGTACCGATACCGGGTCCGCGATGACCTGCTGTCCCCCTCGCCCTTTGGGTTGCAGGGTGACTATGCCTGCGCGCGGTTCCAATGTGACAACCAACGGGCGGGTGGCATTGTTGATATACCAGCGCACGGTGATGGGTGTGCCTACCGCCAGTCCAATACAGGCTAGGAAAGAGAGGATCAGGACGATCCAAGCGATGGTTTGAGATTTTCTACGCATGGGTTAGTATCTTATGCGAAAGCTGCTATAGTCTTCCTTGGGCTCCAGCCATTGGGTGTCCATTTTTCGGACGTAGGCGTGGCTCGGTCCTTCGCGGACGGCACGCTTGAACTCATTAAGCGTAGTCTCCCGTCCTTCTGCCCAGATCTCGACGGTGCCGTCGGACATGTTCTTGACCCATCCTACGACCCCCAACCGGCTGGCCGTCTTCTGGGTGAAGAAACGGAACCCCACACCTTGAACCTGCCCATAGAGCGTGATATGCAGCGCTTTTCTTAAAGTCTCTTCAGACACGACACTCCCTCCTTACGGATGAGTAGCTATCAGATTGCAATTGTAACGCGGGAAGGGAGAGCATGCAAGCCGCTGTCGCTGTATTGGCGCAGTCAGCGGGCACGGTCAGGAGACCGGCCCGAGCTGGGGACTGGGATAAGGTCGGATTTGTCGCGACTCGAAAGGGCGTTATAATGAAAGGTGCCTATGGTATCTGAACTACCTTTGGTCGCCTTCAATGCGCAGCTGGCTTCTGGTGCGACCTCCTATCGCAGTGCTGGAATCAGTGCTTACATCCTGAATCTTCTACGTGCCCTCTCTCGACAGGAGGGTTTGCGTTACACGATCTTTGTTGGGGATGAACGATTACCTATTCAGATTCCATTCTCTACCTATCGTTCACATTTTCCCACGGCGTCGCCTCCTGCGCGAATTCTATGGGAACAGTTGGTGTTGCCCATGGTTTTGCGACGTCTGGGGGCTGATCTCTTGCACGCGCCCGCTTTCGTTGGTCCCTTGCTTTCCTCCTGCCCTCAGGTGATCACCGTGCACGATCTGAGTTTTCTCCGCCATCCGGAGTTCTTTAGAACGGGTAATCGCATTTATCTCAAGTGGATGACGCGTTGGTCCTGTCGTCGTGCTAAAGGGGTGATTGCCGTCTCGAAATTCACGGCTGCCGAAGTATCAGCGTTGTTGGGGGTCCCCCCCGACCGGGTGCACGTTGTGTATCACGGCGTACAGCCACGGTTCCATCCCCTCCCCGCCGAAGAGGTGGAGCTCTTCCGCCGGAAACAAGGTCTTCCTGACCGTTTTATCCTTTATCTGGGTACACTTGAACCACGCAAAAATCTGATAACCCTGATACAATCTTTTGCGCGACTTCCATTCCCCGACGTACATCTGGTGCTTGCCGGAGGTAAGGGATGGTTGTATGAGGAGATCTTCGCCGAGGTGGAACGTCTGGATCTGGAGGATCGCATCCACTTTCCAGGTTACGTTCCAGCGGAGACTCAGACTTTCTGGTATAATGCGGCATATCTTTTCGCCTATCTCTCCCACTACGAAGGATTTGGTTTACCGATTTTGGAATCTTTGGCCTGTGGCACTCCCGCGCTCATCGCCGAGGGTACTTCG
>JBNGDR010000200.1:0-4564 GCA_049975685.1 Anaerolineae bacterium | reverse complement strand
CTGGCCCACGACGATTTCACAAAGACGCCGGGCGGGTTACCGGGTATGGAGTTGCTCTTACCCCTCGTAGCGACCTACGGGGTGGGGATGGGTCGGTTGGATTGGCCCCATCTGGTGCGGCTCCTTTCGCAGAATCCGGCACAGATCTACGGGCTCTGGCCGCGCAAGGGCGCGCTGCTCCCCGGTTCCGACGCCGATCTGGTGCTTTATGACCCGAGCTATGACGGGACCATAACCGCCGATAGCCTGCACACCCTCGCCGGTTACACGCCCTACGAGGGGATGCAGGTCAAGGGCAAAGTGGTCGCTACCCTCCGGCGCGGTGAGTTCCTGGTGCGCGATGGGGAGTTTGTGGGCGAGGAAGGCGGCGGCCTCTTCATCCCGCGAGAGCCGCTGTACTGGGAATGAGTTGGGGAGGTAGGTGATGAGGCGTCGAATCCGATTCCTGTCGCTACTGCTACTGACGTCGTTCCTCTTCGGCATGCCTGGTGTGATCCAGGCCCAGTCTTCCCTGACGCACAGGGTGGGTCCCGGCGAGAATCTCTTCCGCATCTCGCTGCGCTACGGGACGACGGTGGACGCGATCATGGAGGCGAATGGGCTGGCGGATCACACCATCCATGTGGGCCAGGAGCTGATCATCCCGACGGGCGGCGCAGGAGCAGCGACATCTCCGACAGAACCGGAGGTAACGGGCTACGTGGTACAGAGGGGCGATACCTTGAGTGCCATCGCCTTGCGTCACGGTGTTGCCCTTTGGACCCTGATCCGGGAGAATGGGCTTGCGAACACGTCACTCATCTATCCAGGGCAGACATTGCGCCTGCCCGAGGTCGTTGCCGAGGGTGAGGAGGCGACCTCGGAGGTCCTCCCTGAGAGGACGCCTGAGCCGACGCCCGAGCCAGCGGTGGCACCGGCAACGCCGGATACTTACACGGTGCGCTCCGGCGATACCCTTTACAGTATCGCCCGGCGCTTTGAGACGACGGCGGGCGCGCTGGCGCGTCTGAACGGTATCTCCAATCCCTCCGCCATCTACGCGGGACAGGTCTTGCGGCTCAAGGGTGGAGGCGCCTACCCGGAGCCTGCGCCGCCGGGAGTTGGCAAGCGCATCGTCGTCAATCTCTCTGAGCAGCACCTCTACGCTTACGAGGGTGAGCGTCTGGTCTATTCGTTCGTGGCGTCGAGTGGGAGGGCGCCCACCTACACTCGGACGGGCGAGTTCCGCGTGCAGAGCAAGATCCCCAACGCCTACGGTTCGGCCTGGGGCTTCTGGATGCCCTGGTGGCTGGGTATTTACTACGCGGGGAACACGGAGAACGGTATCCATGCGTTGCCCGTGTTCTCCAGCGGCGAGACGTTGTGGTCGGGCTACCTGGGCACGCCCATCTCCTACGGGTGTATCGTGCTGGGGACCGAGGAGGCCCGGCAGCTCTACGAATGGGCCGAGATAGGCACGCCGGTGTCCATTCATTACTGACGATTTGACTCTAATGAAGAGCGGTCAGAAATCGGATTTTTGTTCGTTTAGCCCTACGCTCATTGGCTTGGGCTGTAGTATAAGCCTGCATATCTTATTCGGGTTCGAAAAATCCGATTTCTAAGTTGTTTCGGTGGAGAGATAACCTGGAGTCCGTAGAGGCGGTGGCTTGATGGAGATTCTACTGCTGGTGCTGGGAGTCATTATCGGCGCGGCGGTGGCATATACGATCCTCAAAGGGCGTTGGGAGGCGGAGCGTGAGTCCCTGAGAGCGCAGCTCATTGAGGAATTCGAAGAGAAGACCCAGGCGACGCAGGCCCGCCTCATTCAGACCTATGAGGGCAAATTGCGCCTCTTGCAGGAGGAGCAGCGGGATGCTATCAGGCAGGCCCGCAAGGATAGCACCGATCAGAGCCGAGCGGTGCTCAAGGGGAAGATGGCGGAGCAGATCGCGCCTATGTTGCCCGGGTTCGATTACTGGCCCGCCGATGCCCGTTTCCTGGGCAGCCCCATCGATTACGTTGTCTTTGACGGTTATACGGAGGTGAAGGACAACGGTGCCAGCGGCGATGATCTGGAGGTGGTCATCCTGGACATCAAGAAGGGGCGCTCCAGCCTCAACCGTGGTCAGCGGCAGATCGCCCGCGCGGTACGCGAGGGACGGGTGCGCTTCGAGATCGTCCGCATCTTCGACGACGGGACGGTAAAGTCCCACGCCTGGCGGTCGCGCCGGCGGAGGAAACGGTGAGTGGGGAGCGGTGAGCAGTGATGCGGGCTCGGGGCTCAGAGATTATAATCGATTGCTGTAACGTAAGCACAAAATCCGCGTTTATCAGCGTTCATCTGCGTCCTATGGTGTTTGTGTAGCAAGTGATCTTGTTTCTCGATGTTTGAGAGAGGAGAGAGTATGTCTAAGTTGACGATTGAAAGTACGGTGACGTTGAATAACGGTGTGGAGATACCTCGGTTCGGGTTGGGAACCTGGCAGATCCGCGACGGGCGACCGGTGCGCCGGGCCATCGAGTGGGCTCTGGAGGCAGGCTATCGCCTCATCGACACCGCCGCCATGTACGGCAACGAGCGCGGCGTGGGACAGGCGGTGAAGCAGAGCGGTATCCCCCGGGAGGAGATTTTCGTCACGACGAAGCTCTGGAACAACGACCACGGCTACGAGCCCGCCTTGCGTGCCTTCGACGAGAGTATGCGCAAGCTGGGCCTAGATTACGTGGATCTCTATCTCATCCACTGGCCTGTCTCTGGGCTGCGTGCGGAGACGTGGCGCGCGCTGGAGGAGATCTACGAGGAGGGACGCGCCCGGGCCATCGGTGTGAGCAACTATACCATCCGCCACCTCGAAGATCTCCTTGGTGGTGCTGGTACTGCGCCCGCTGCGAACCATCCCTCGAGCTCGGGCCGGTCTCCGACCGTGCCCGCCGTTAATCAGGTGGAGTTTCATCCGTGGCTTTACCAGAAGGATCTCCTCGATTACTGTGTGGAACACGACATCCTGCTGGAAGCCTACAGCCCTCTCACCAAGGGGCGTCGGTTGGATAATCCTGCGCTGCGGGAGCTGGCGGAGGCCTACGGCAAGAGCCCGGCCCAGATCCTTATTCGCTGGGCGCTCCAGCACGATATCGTGGTCATCCCCAAGTCTGACGATAAAGAGCACATCCAGGAGAACACCGACGTCTTCGACTTTGAGATCTCCGAGCGGGACATGTGCCGCCTGGACGACCTGGACGAGAATTATCATTGCACCTGGGACCCGACGAGCGAGCCTTAGGTCAAGCCATGAAAATCTTCACTCTGCGCGCCCATGTCAATCATTACCGGAACCTGGTGCCGGATCAGGAGAAGGTGCTTGAGCAATATCGGGCCTTTGATGGCACCGCCCTTGCGGAAGGCTTTCTGCCCATCCAGGTTGAACCCGGTGAGCAAGCCGATCTTCCCTGGAGCGACTTTCCCGGCCTGACGTCCCACATACCCGTCTTCAGCCCGCACGCTGTGACCGCATTGCACGATCTTCTCACTGGCAACGGTCAGTTCGTTCCCCTTGTTTGCCCGGCGTGTCCGGAGCCCTTCCAGGCCTTCAACGTTACCCGGCTGGTCGATGTCCTGGATGTAGAGAACTCGGAGGTCAAACGCTTCCGGAGTGGACGAATCATGCGCGTTCTACGTTACAGCTTTCACGAGGAGCGTCTGGCGGATCTGACTATCTTCAAGATCCCCGAGGAACCCCTCAAGATGGTCTTCGTGACCCGAGATTTTGTTCGGCGGGTGCAAAATAAAGGACTGACCGGTTTTCGTTTCCAACTGCTTGCTACTTCTGAGGGGGCGTTGTTGCTCTGCCCGTACTGCTGGGGTCTCATCGAGGAGACCACGCACTACTGTCCATCCTGCGGTCTCGACGTCACCAACGATGCCCTCATCGAGATGACTCCCGAGGAATACCGGCAAGCCGAACGCTCACGCTGTCTGCACTGCCACGCGCGCGTATTGCCTCTCTCGGATCCGTGCCCTTACTGCGGTAAGGGTAAACGCCGCCAGCGGGCCACCAACCGGCCCGTCGTGATCACGTAGGGGCGGGCGTCGTGAAGACAAGTGCGGCGCGGGCACTGGGTAAACGTGTCGCTGCCCTGGTGCACGCCGGACAGACGGAAGCGGCCTACGCTGCCTTGTCGCCTACCCTGGCTGAACGCACCCCCTTCCGGCTTCTGGGTATTGTCGGCGGGACCGTGGGAAGCGGGCCGCTGCCGCACGTCAATGCCTTTGTGAAGCGTGTGGCCGCCGGGGGAACCGAGGGTGGTTGGGTCGTCATCGGCACGGCGCTGGGTGCCCAGCTGGATCGTGATCTCGCGGGCGCCTTTGCACGCTGTCACCGTTACGTCTGTGCCGCCGATGTCTGGTACGGGGCCGACATCCTGGGGGAGCGGGTACCCGGTCCGGCCCTGGTGGCCGACTTCGAGTCGGCGCTGGCGCTGCTGGCACCCTGGCGCTCGGACGCTAACGTCTGGATCCGCCGGGCGGTGGGGGTTGCCGTGCATTTCTGGGCGAAGCGCTCCAATGGCGCCGACGAAAAGCGTG
>JBNGDR010000199.1:0-4614 GCA_049975685.1 Anaerolineae bacterium | reverse complement strand
CGAAGCGTTGGAGGGGGCGGAGCAGATGTTCGATGCCGTGGGTGAGCTCAGCGGTGGTGGTTACCATCGAAAGCAGGCTGATGCCGAGGATGAGGACGAGAAAGCGCACGAGGAGCAGGGCAGCCACGTGGAGATCGGTGAGGGTGACAGTGATGCGCCACCATTTCCAGAGGACTTGCCCCACGTCGTTCTGAGGGAAGGTGACGATCTGGAGCAGCGCCAGCAGGATGAGCAGGGGTAAAGCCGGGCGTACTCCTCGCAGGGCGTATCGGGCTGGGATACGGGCCAGCACAAAGGTGCCCATGACGACGGTCAGTGCGAAGAATAGAGCGGTCAGGCTGGCGCTGGCTACACCACCGGCGAGGAAGATAACGATCATGAGGAGTTTGGCCCGGGGATCGAGGCGGTGAAGCGGCGAGTCGGTAGGGAGATACTGGCCAATGGTGACGTCTCGGAGGAACTCGAACTCGCTCACGGTGTCTTCTCCCCTTTCCCGAGGGCTGCCAGGATAGCGCTCTCGGCCTCCTCGGGTGTGAGCGCGTCAAGTGGTAGGTCGAAGCCTCGTTGGTGTAGAGCCCAGAGTACTTCCACGGTGGGCGGGACGTCCAGATCCAGCGATTGTAGCGTCTCCACCTGGCTGAAAACCTGGCGGGTGGTCCCCTTAAGGACTACCTTGCCCTCTTGAAGCGCGTAGATCCGCCCGGCTATGCGGGCGATATCGTCCATGTTGTGGGTGGCAATGACGAGGGTGAGTCCTTCCTTGCGGAGCTTCTCCAGCCGATTGAGGAAGTCGGCGCGAGTCACCGGATCGAGACCCGCCGTCGGTTCGTCGAGAAGAAGCACGCGGGGACGCAGGGCCAGGACCCCTGCAAGCCCCACCTTGCGGCGTTCCCCACCGCTGAGCGTCGCTGTAAGGCGATCCACATAGATATTGAAATCCAGCCCTACCAGATCCATGGCCCACCGTACCCGCTCTCGCAGCTGGGGCTTCTCTATGCCCATAAGGCGGGGTCCGTACGCGATATCGTCTCCAACGTACTCCTCGAAAACCTGATCCTCAGGGCGCTGGAAGACCAGGCCGACGGAGCGGCGGATCTCCTGGAGGTCGGTTTTCGGATTGCGTAAATCATGCCCCAGGACGTGAACTTCCCCGCGCTGAGGGTGGAGGAGACCGTTGAGGTGCTGGAGGAGGGTTGATTTGCCGGAGCCGGTGGGACCGATGAGTCCAACAGCTTCTCTCTCGTATACCTCCAGATGAATACCGCGCAGTGAGGACTGGGCGAGGGGGGTATCTACCATATAGGTGTGGTGCAGGTTATGCACCGTGATGAGGGCGCTGGTCACGTTGTCCCCCCGGTTATAAGATCTGCGAGAGCGTCGACCAGCTCTTGCGGTGTCAGGAGGTCAAGGGGGAGACCGGGAAGCGCAGGTTGTAGTCGGTGGGCAAGGTCCACGGAGAGCGGGCGGGTGAGTCCGAACCGGCTCAGATCCTCGGTTGTGAAGATCTGGCGGGGTGGACCATCCCTGGCGACATGACCCCGGTGCATCACAATGATCCGCTCGGCGCGCGCAGCTTCCGTCATGTCGTGGGTGATGGTGATGAGGGTGAGGCCGGTCTCATGAAGTCCATCCATGAGATCAAGGATCTGTCGCCGTGCAGCCGGATCGAGCATGGCCGTGGCTTCGTCGAAGACGATGCAGCGGGGGTTCAGTGCCAATACACCGGCGATGGCGACCCGTTGCTGCTGACCGGCCGATAGCAGATGAGGCGGGCGGTCGCGCGCGTGCCACATCTCCACCCGTTCCAATGCCGAGCGAACCACCTCGGGAAGCTGGTCCCGGGGAACGCCCCGATTCTCAGGACCGAAGGCTACGTCCTCGCGCACGACGGTAGCCACGATCTGGTCAGCGGGCGACTGGAAGACCATGCCCACGGTCGCTCGTATATCGCGCACGGCTCCTGCATCGCGGGTGTTGCGATTCCCCACCCAGACGTCACCAGCGGTAGGCAGCAGAAGGGCGTTGAGATGGCGGGCCAGAGTTGTCTTCCCGGACCCATTGGCTCCAACAATAGCGACGTACTCACCCTCTTCGATGGTAAGATCGATGCCTTGCAGAGCTTCGACGGGGGGCTGACCCGGCGGTGTGTAGGTATGGTGCAGGCCTTCAATGCGGATATCGAACACGTCACGCTCCCAGCGCTGGGGGCGGTCTATCCGAGGGGTGGTGAGTGGTTCCCAATGCCGACGTCTCGGTCGCACGCGATCCCAGCGTCTCTATTCGGTTCTTTTTCTTTGGTTAAGTCTGACTCACGGCCGGGCACAGCCCGGTCCATGGTGTCCCTATTATATCATGGTATCGCAGGGTTTCTTTTGAACGGTTTTGCTCTCAAGTGTTTACAAAAGGGTAGCTTCTCGCGTCACTGTACTGTCTTGGCGGTTAGCTCCCCAATACGCTATATTTCCGACCCGGCGATGGGCAGGGCGATATAGAAGGTGCTCCCTTCCCCAGGTGTACTCTCGAACCAGATACGTCCGCCATGGTAGTCAACGATCCGCTGGCAGATGGGCAGTCCCAGTCCCGTCCCGGGGCGGTGTGCTCCTGAGCGCGGGCCAACACGCTCGAATTCCTTGAAGACCTTGTCAAAGTCTGAGGGATCGATGCCGATGCCCGTGTCTGCCACGCTAACCACGATCTCGTCCCCTTGCTGCCACGCACGGCAAATGATGCTTCCCACGTCGGTGAATTTCACTGCGTTGGATAGCAGATTCACGAATACTTCCACCAGGCGGTTGCGGTCGCCCGTGACATTGGGTAGAGCCTCGTCAATCTCCACGACGTGCGCCAGTGACTTTTCCTCGAAAAGTGCCCTCGTCGTTGCCAGCGAATGTCTGATTATGTCTGAGATCGCCACCGGTTCCCGGCTCCACGCCACCCGTCCCGACTCGATGCGGGCCAGGTCGAGGATGCTGTTGATCAGATCCAGAAGGCGCTCACCTTCGGAGGTGATGATCTCCATCTGCTCAAGTATTGTGGCGATCTCCTCTAGAGAGAGCGATTCGGCACGCAGACGCCGCTCGATCATGCGTGAGAAGCCTAGAATCGACGTGAGAGGCGTGCGTAACTCGTGACTCACCATGGAAATTACAGCGCTTTTGGCACGGTTGGCGGCCTCTGCTTCCTGGCGTGCCACGGTTAGTTTGTCGTTGGCACGGACCAGCGCTTCGTTCTGGTGGCGGAGTTCGGCGGTGCGCTCCGCCACTGCCCGCTCCAGACTGGCTGCCAGATCTTCCAGATCGGTTTCTCTTTGCTCCACAGCGTTGGCCATCCGGTTGAAGGCGTGACCAAGTTGGCCGATCTCGTCCTCGGTCTGCAGCGTCGCCCGGACCGCGCGGTCGCCACCGGCCATCTGTGTCGCCACGTCCGCCAGCTTACTCAGCGGTGTGGTGATCTGGTAGGCCAGCAGAGTCCCCAGCCCGCCGCTGATCACCAACGTCAGCGCTGCCAGCAGCATACTCTGTCGCGTCAGGGAGGCGATCTTCTCTTCCAATGAGGCTGTTGAAAAGCCGATGACCACCGCGCCGTATGCCTCGTTGCCCAGGTAGATGGGGCGCCCGGCGACCAGCTGGCCCTCCTCCCACGCGAGATAGTCTTCCTGAGGTCCCTGGCGGACCAGGCGTTCGCCAAGTGGATCGATCTGCTGGATGAAGGCGGGCGCATCCTGCTGCTCGCTGACCAGTATGGCGCCCTGGGCGTCGTAGACGACGAACTGGCTGATCTGCTCGTTCTCGCCGACGATGTTGGCTGCATCCTGTAGTTCATCGATCTCCAGGCGATAGAGGGGATCGCGGAGAGTGAGCGGGAGCGTATCTAGCAACAGGCGTGCCTGCGCCTCTAGCTCCCGGCGGAAGCTCTCCCGCTCCCGTCGCATGGCCAGGTGCGTGAGGCTGAAGATGGCAGCCATCATCAACAGGCCGATGAGGGTCGTCAATTTGACGGCTATGGGGGTGCGGCGCCAGAGACGTGAGAGTGGGGACATGATCAGGGCAGAGGGATCTCCTGGACGGTGTCCATCATCTCCCTCATCGTCTCCTGGGCGGCCTCAATGCCCTCGGGGAAGGCATCGAAGCGCGTGGTCTGGAAAGGTTCCAGCGCCGCCTGCCCGGTCTCGCTCTCGTGAGCTTCGATTAGTACCGTCTCAATGGCGTCCAGCAGCTCGGCGTCGAGGTGTTTACCGGCGACGACGACCTGGCGGGGTACCGAGGAGGTCTCGGCCAGCGTCACCAGCCGGTCGCGGGCCTCCTCTGGGAAGGCGATCTCATAGTGATAGTCATCGGTGGCACCGGCGGCTGCCCGTCCGCTGAGTACCCACTGCAGTGTGTTCTCGTCGTCGTAGGTAAAAACGAATCCGACCTCGTCGCCGGCGACCTCGGCGTCATAGGAGGGTTTCCCTGTCAACGCCAGTCCATGCTCCGTGAGGTGGACGACGGGCAGCAGGAAGCCGGAGGTGGAGAAGGGGGTATCCAGGGCGATAATGTGACCGGGCAGATCGTCCAGCGACGTGATGCCGCTCTCCTTGCTGGCGAAGATCACCGTGTGATAGGCCTCAACACC
>JBNGDR010000198.1:0-4669 GCA_049975685.1 Anaerolineae bacterium | reverse complement strand
TGGTTCTACGTCTCCGCGCATTGGGCGCACGGCCCCAAGTGGACCATCCACCGGCTGACAGGCGATACGTGGTTTGGTTTCGATGCCATCGAGGTGATGCCGGGGCTAACACCGCGCGTCTTTCTCGTCCCGTTGACGGGGCATACGCGGGGTCACTGCGGCGTCGCCGTCGAGACGGGCGACGGTTGGCTGCTGCACTACGGCGACGGCGGTTACCCCTTCTACAACGCGGGCAAGACCTACCGGCTTTTCAGCGATCCGCCGCTGGGATTGGAGGGTTGGTTTCTGGGTGGCAACACGCCGCGCCTGATGCAGCTCTACCGTGAGCACGGTGATAGTGTGACGTTGATCAGCAGCCACGATCCCGCCGATCTCGCCAAGTTTGAAGATAGTGACAAAAGTAGCACGGTCAGCTGAAGGATGAAGGCTGAGGGATGAAGGATGAAATACATCCGTATCGAATAGAGAAAGGTTGCGACTGAGATGAATAGAGCGTCCACAGGTAGTAGAAGAGGGCACCAGCCCAGAGCCACGCGCGATGATTGGGAGATCAAACCGCTGCCGGCGCAACGTGCCCGTTTGGATTTGGCGCGCACCTTCTATCGACATCACGTTGCGGGCCACGAACGCGCCAACGACGAAATCTGAGCTAACCTTTAACTTTCAACTCGAAACTTTCAACCGATTTTCAAGGGAGTATCCATGAAAGACATTATCGATGATCTGAAACGTTGGAAAGAGCAAGGCAAGACCGATATTGCCCTGGCGACCATTGTAGAGACCCGAGGCTCTTCGCTGCGACCCGCCGGCACCCGTATGGCCATCAACGCCGAGGGCGACGTTGCCGGTTCTGTGAGCAGCGGCTGTGTCGATGGGGAGGCCGTCGCCGAGATGGAGGCCGTACTCCAAGGTGACTTTGTGATCCGGCGGCCTTTCTTCGGCGTGAGCGATGAGGAGGCCTGGAGCGCCGGGCTCTCCTGCGGCGGCGCCATCGACGTGTTGGCGGAACGTTACCAGCCCATCTACGACACCCTCATCGCCGAGATCGAAGCGCACAGACCCGTAGGCTTTGCCACGCGCACCGATGAGCCCGTGCACCTGTTGCGTACCGCCGGGGGCGAGGTCCATGGTTCCCTGGGCGATCCCGCACTGGATAATGCTGTGTTGGCGGATATAGCCGACCTGTGGCCCGGTCCCTATGCCCACAAGCGTGACTACGAGCGGGGCGAGGTCTTCGTTGAGGTCATCCCCGCGCCCCCGACGATGCTCATCTTTGGCGCGACGGACATTGCCCAACCCCTGGCGCAGATGGCGCGCGTTACCGGCTTCGAGGTGGTTATCAGCGATGCGCGGCGGGCCTTCATCACCGAGGAACGCTTTCCCGGCTTCGACCTCCGCTTCGGCTGGCCC
The DNA here is from genome assembly GCA_049975685.1 of Anaerolineae bacterium. Taxonomy (GTDB): domain Bacteria; phylum Chloroflexota; class Anaerolineae; order B4-G1; family SLSP01; genus DAOTVC01. The sequence goes on along the minus strand of JBNGDR010000198.1, from coordinate 3,259 downwards.
CAGGACGTGTTCACTGCCGAGGACTTCGGCCCCGGCTGGGCCATTGTCGTTCTCTTCCACGATCCCAAATTCGACATCCCCGCGCTGACCCTGGCCCTGAGGAGCGAAGCCTATTACATCGGCTTCCTGGGCAGCCGCACCACCCAGGCCAGCCGCCGTTCGGATCTGCTGGAGGTGGGCTTCACCGAGGAGGATCTGGCTCGTATTCACGGCCCAGTGGGGTTGAATATCGGCGGTAAGGACCCTGCACATATTGCGCTCTCGATTCTGGCAGAGGCCGTCGCCGTCCGCCATCGGCGCAAGGGCGGGATGATGGGGTAGAGATAGAGCGAAAGAACGAATCAACGATAGAACGAAAGAGCGAATGAACGAGGAAGCTACAGCGTGTGACGGAATACCGAATACGCAATATAATACTGTAGGAGGAGAACTATGAATACACATGATCAATCCAATCTTCAGACTGCTACCCTCGCGGGTGGTTGCTTCTGGTGTCTGGAGGCGGTTTACGAGCAGTTGGAGGGTGTTGAGGAGGTGGTGTCGGGTTACGCCGGTGGTCACATCCCCAATCCTACCTATGAGCGGGTCTGCACGGGTAGGACGGGATACGCGGAGGTGGTGCAGATCACCTACGATCCCGACGTGGTCAGCTATCAAGAGATCCTGGAGGTCTTTTTCGATATCCACGATCCCACGACCCTGAACCGCCAGGGCGCGGACGTCGGCACGCAGTATCGCTCTGCCATCTTCTATCATAACGAGGAGCAGAAGAAGATAGCCGAGGAGATGATCCGGGAACTCGATGCTTCGGGTGCGTGGAATGATCCCATTGTGACCCAGGTCGAACCCCTTGACACGTTCTATCGGGCGGAGGACTACCACCAGGAGTACTTCCGCAAACACCCGAATCAGGGGTATTGCCGGGCCGTGGTTGCCCCCAAGGTCTCCAAGTTCCGCAAGCACTTCGTCGCTAAACTGAAGCGTTGAAATAACTGGTAAAACTCGGAGTTTTCTGAAACTTGATACTACATGTAGATTCTCAGCAGCCGAAATCACTAGAGGTAGGGGGCGATCTACTAAAACTCCGAGTTTTTGGACCTTTTCTCAGTAGAGTCAAGCGTTGACTTTAATGAAAGGATCTTTATGAACGAAGCTACACAGAACGAGCGCTGGGAGCCCGAACCCCTTCGCGAAGAAGAATTTCACGAGGAGGGCGAATGGACCAATATCAACCGCGCACCCTACGACGAAGTCTCCGGCGTGATCTACAAGCGTTCGGCTAACGTCAAGCGGGTGCAGTACGAGCCCGCCCATCCCGCGCCGGAGATGCCTGAGCCTTTCCGGGGTCGCGGTGTTACCCTGGTTCGCTGGCTCTTCAGCGAGCAATCGGGCACCGAGGAGGGTCTGCTGGCGGGCGCGAATTTCGAATTCTTGCACGACACCACGCTGGCGCCCGGCGCTTCGACGGGGATGGCGGTCCATCCTGACCTGGATGAGATCTTCTACGTCATCTCCGGGGTGGGGGAGTTGCACCATCGCCCCACACCGGGTAGCCCCGTGATCGCCCGACCTCTCCGGCCCGGTGACGCGGCTCTTGTTCGGGGTGGAGAATTTCATCGCGTGGCTAACACGTCGGACGAGGCCTTGAGATTGCTGGTACTGGGCTTGCAGGCTGCGACGTCCGGCAGGACGCAGAGGCGAGGTTGAGATGAGCCCCCGATCCTCAAGACAGATCGTTGTCATCGGTGCCGGTGCTGCCGGTCTTCTGGCTGCCGGACGAGCCGCCGGGTTGGGTTCACGGGTCCTGATCCTGGAGAAGATGGGCGAGGCGGGCAAGAAGATCCTGGTCACAGGCAAGGAGAGGTGCAACGTGACCAACATCGCGCCGCTGGAGGAGTTCATCCTTCATTACGGCCCCAATGGCCAGTTTCTGCGGAACGGATTCTACCGCTTCTTTCGCGATGAGCTGCTTGATCTACTTGAACGCTACGGTGTGGAGACGCAGGTCGAGCGCGGGGGACGGATCTTTCCGCACTCGGGGGACGCTGCCGACGTGCGCGATGCCCTGTTGCGTTACGCTACGTCCCAGGGGGCGCGCATTCGTTACCAGGCCCCGGTGGAGGCGTTGCTCGTTGATGAGGGAAGGGTAGAGGGCGTCCGGCTGCGTGGTGGTGAGGTGGTTCCGTCCCCGTCCGTTATCCTCTGCACGGGCGGCTCCTCGTGGCCGGGGACGGGCTCCACGGGCGACGGCTACCACATGGCCCAGGCCGTTGGTCATACCATTGTGCCGCTGCGGCCCGCGCTGGTTCCCCTCCTCGTGGCAGAGGGTGCCAGGGCGAAGGCACTGCAGGGGGTCAGCCTGAGGAACGTGAGTTGTACCCTCCTTGCCCAGGAGCCGGGCGGTGCAGAGCGTGTGTTGCCGCCCTCTTACCCGGTGCCGCCGGTGGGTGAGATGCTCTTCACTCACTTTGGCGTCTCCGGCCCCCTGATCCTCACGCTCTCTCTGGTGGCTGTTGATGCCCTGCGGGCCGGGAAACGAGTCTACCTCTCCCTTGATCTCAAGCCAGGGATGACGGCGGATCAGGTGCGTCGGCGGCTCCAGCGGGAGTTCGAGCGTCACTCGAAACAGAGGTTGCACCACCTGCTGCGGGGATGGGTCCCCCGCAGCCTTGCGGAGGTGCTGGCAAAGATGAGCGGCATCGGCGTGGGGCGTCCCGTTCACACCATTGTGGCGGAGGAACGGGAAGTGCTCGTGGAGCTCATCAAGGATTTCCGCTGGCAGATCACCGGCTCGTTGCCCCTGGAGGCCGGCATGGTGACGGCAGGTGGCGTGGCCCTGGACGAGGTAGATCCCATCTCATTGGCTTCGCGTGTGATCGAGGGGCTCTATCTGGCGGGGGAGGTCCTCGACCTCGCAGCGGACACGGGAGGCTTCAATCTCCAGGCCGCCTTCACCACCGGCTATCTTGCAGGGGAGAACGCGGTCCAGGGGCTGTGACGGGGGCCGTATCTCAGAGAGGATCAGGAATCAAAGCGAGATCTCAGGCCGCCGTCCGGGCGTTCACCGGTCGAGGCTTTGAACTCCTCCAGCATGGCCACATCGTGGCGGTACTGGAAGGGCCACATGCTCTTGAGATGGAAAAAGGCCACGCGATCCCCGTCGGTGAGTTTGTGATCCAGATCGGGTTGTAGGCCGGGCATGGCGCTGAGATCCCCGTTGATGAAGGTGATCCCTCGCTCCTCGGTGGGCATCTCAAGG
>JBNGDR010000197.1:0-4670 GCA_049975685.1 Anaerolineae bacterium | reverse complement strand
GAGCGGCGCTGGGCGGACTCAATGATGAGGATACCCTCCTGCGTCACCCGCTGCCCGGCCAGATCTATGAGCCGCTTGCGGACATCCTCCGGCAGCGAGGGCGAGTTAGCCACGTCGAAGCGCAGCTGCACTGCCGTCGCCGCCTTGTTCACGTGCTGCCCTCCCGGCCCAGACGCGCGGACGAAGTCGTAGTCGATCTCACTCTCGTCGATGGCGATATTGGGCGTGATCTGGATCACGCTTCCTCCCACGCCGTGTAGGGATGCTGCACCAGGTTGGAGTTGAAGTAGCGCGGATCGCCGGTGACCTCCTCACCGATCCAGGGCGGCCTCTCGTATTCTTGATCTTCGCTCTCCAACTCCACCTCGGCGACGATGAGACCCTCGTTGGCGCCGAAGAATTCATCCACCTCCCACGTCAGCCCCTTGTACTCCACCTTGTGACGATACTTCTCAATAAGGGGTTTCTCGCAGAGCTCGTCAAGCATGGTATCGGCGTGCTCCACGGGGATCTCGTATTCGAACTCCAAACGGGAGGCGCCCACCGTCAACCCCTTGATGGTGAGATAACCCTTATCCTTGATGGTTCGGACGCGCACGATGCGCTCCTTTTCTGTGTTGAGATAGCCCTGGCGGAACTTGATGCCCTCGGTCCCCCGCCAGGCACCCTTCGGCTTCACCAGGAATTTGCGTTCGATCTCCTGTGGCATGATGCCTCCTTTTGAAAGTTACGCGTTAAGAGTTGCGGGTTACGGGTTGCAGGTTGGTAATTCTCCCCAGCCACGCCCGGGACAAGATCCTGTGCGCTCGACATAGGTGGGATCCCTTCATCCCTCATCCTTCCGCCTTTCGAAGCCCCATGATGCGCTTGATGGCAACCAGGTAGTTGGTGTTCGCGTACTCCTCCAGCCGTACCATGTGCCGGGCCTTCAGCACGGCCTCGACGTTGGGCGACTCCACGGCCACCGTGCGGATGGAGGCGCCGTTGACCAACAAGTGAGCGATCTCCGTGATGCAGTCGTTGACCGTGAAGCTAAAGCGCAGCTTGTAGACCTCGGCGATATAGAGCGCCGGGTGGGGCCAGATGATCTCCTCCAGGAACTGTGTCTTGGTGTAGGACGACCGCTGGAACTTCGGGAGACGGACACCCCACGCGGGGAAGACCTCCTCGCGGATGAGATCCACCGCCAGAGGGAACTCCGCCTTCATGCGCGGCTTCCATTGTTCCAGCCCCCGACGCTCCTCAACGAAGACCTTGATGTCCATCTGACCGTAGCGGATCTTGGTGTTGTTCTCGTCGGTGTCAGCGGAGATGATGTAGGTGTCGAGACTCTCCCGCAGGTTCTCGACGGGCGAGAGCGCCCGAATCCGCTCCTCGACAATGCCGAAATTCTGGGCGAAAGCCCGGAATTCGTAACGCGGTATAATCTCATTCTCATTCATTGGTTTCCTACCTCCTAAGAAATACAGGGATCAAGGACTGGGGATCGGGGATCAGGTACCTGTTTAGCGGACATTCCGTCTAATCCAATTGAACGGCTCTGTCGTCAGATCCTTCACTCGTCGATCCTTCGCTAGCACTCAGGACAGCTTCGTTCATTCGCTTCATCCTTCCGCCTTCATCCTTTCCTCCGCTCCTCCACAAACGTTGCGAACTCCTCTTCGTCCATGACGGGTATATCCCGCTGCCGGGCCTCATCCAGCTTGGAGCCTGCACCCGGTCCGGCGACGACGTAGTCGGTGTTGCCACTCACACTAGAAGTAGCATCGGCACCCAAGCGCTCGACGTAACGCTGGACTTCGTCACGGGTCCAGCGCTCCAGCTCGCCTGTGAAGACGAAGGTCAATCCGGCCAAAGGCTGCGGTCGTTCCTCCGCCAGAGGATTCTCCAACGAGAGACCCACCTTGCGGAGATCCGTGATGAGCTCGCGGTTCTGTTTCTCCTCAAAGAAACCCACGATACTGTGCGCCACCTCCGGCCCAATATCGTCGATGGCTCGCAACGTCTCCTCGTCCGCCTCCATCAGCGCGTCCAGCGTGGAGAAGTTCTCCGCCAGCACGCGGGACATATGCTGGCCCACCTGGGGGATGCCCAGAGCGTAGAGGAAACGCGGAAGCGTCGCACTCTTACTTTCCTCGATCTCGTCCAGCAGATTCTGGGCCGATTTCTCGGCGTACCTCTCCAGCGCGATCAGGTCTTCCTTCTTGAGGTGATAGAGATCCGCGACGCTCTCCACCAGCCCGGCGTCGATGAGCTGCTCCGCCCGCTTCTCCCCCAACCCTTCGATGTCCAACGCCTCCCGCGAAGCGTAGTGGGTGAGACGCTCCCGCAGCTGAGCCGGGCAGTTGATGTTGGGACAGCGCGTCATCTTCTTATCCTCGGTCATGATGACCTCGGCACCACAAACCGGGCAGCGCTCGGGCATGTGAAACTTCTCCTCCGACCCGTCCCGATCCTCCTTGATGGACTTGACGACGTAGGGGATAACGTCCCCAGCGCGCTCGACCAATACCCGGTCACCGATGCGGATGTCCTTGCGCTCGATCTCGCTCTGGTTGTGGAGTGAGGCCCGGCTCACCTCAACGCCACCGATGTGCACGGGCTTGAGCAGGGCGACGGGTGTGAGCTTCCCCGTGCGTCCCACCTGCACCTCGATCTCTTTGACGGTCGTCGTGGCCCGCCGGGGCGGGAATTTGTAGGCCAGCGCCCAGCGGGGATCCCGCGTGCGAACCCCCAGCGTCTCCTGTCCCGCCAGGCTGTTGACCTTGAAAACAACGCCGTCGATCTCGTAGGTCAGATCCTCGCGCAGATCCTCCATCCGCCCGTGATAATCTAACAGCGCCTCCACGCCATCGCAGCGCGTGGTGCGCTCCAGGTTAACGCGCAGCCCCCACCCCGGCAACGCCTGAAGCTCTTCCCAGTGAGTCTCGAAGTCGCGCCCTTCGACCTCGGCGATCTGATAAAGAAAGATGTGCAAAGGCCGCCGCTCGGTGACCTTGGGATCAAGCTGGCGGACGGAGCCCGCCGCCGCGTTGCGCGGGTTGGCGAAACGCTCTTTACCCTCCTGGGCACGGCGCTCGTTCATCTCCTGGAACTCGTCCTTGCGCATATAGATCTCGCCGCGCACCACCAGCCGCTCCGGCACCCCACCCTCATGTTCCAGCAGCGCCAGTGGCACCTCCTTGATGGTCCTGACGTTGGCCGTGATATCCTCACCGGTCTCTCCATCACCCCGCGTCGAAGCCACCTTCAACTGCCCATCTTCGTAGACGAGCTCCACCGCGAGGCCATCGTATTTGGGCTCGGTGACGTATTCAACGGTATCTGCGCCCAGCTCATCGCGACAGGTCTCGTCGAAGCTGCGAACATCCTCCTCCTCGTAGACCGCCTTGAGGCTCATCATGGGCGCGGGGTGAGCGACCAACCCCAGCTCGTCGCGGGGCTGGCCCCCCACCTGCTGCGTGGGCGAATCGGGACTCTGAAGCTCGGGATATTTCCCCTCCAGCGTCTGGAGTTTCTGCATCAAGTCATCGTACTCAGCATCGGAAATGACGGGATCGTCGAGAACGTAGTAGCGGTAGTTGTGATAGCGGATAGCATCGCGTAGCCTAGCGATAGCCTCCCTGGCCTCCTCCGGGGAGGCTATCTCATCAGGTGCGATGTCCGGCTTTTTCTCCACCTTGTTCATGAATTCCTCTCGCACCTCCCAATCACCATGATACCACTCGTCGTGACGAGTGCAGATACGACGCTGGCCAGAATCACGGCCCTAAAGGTGCTTGGGAGCGCCATCACCCTCAGGTACCCTCTCCCATACCCACGCCCGCAACCGGCATCCGGCAGTTAGGACATTGCCGGCCCTCTACAATGTGATTCTCGATGACACGAAAGCCGGAACGGCGGATGAGCAGCTCGCCGCAGTCGTGACAGTAGGTGTTGGTCTCCTCCGGTAGGTTGCCGATGTAAACGTAGCGCAGATCCTCCTCCATGCCGATCTCCTGGGCGCGCAGCAACGTGGAGCGCGGCGTGGGGGGCGCGTCGGTCATCTTGTAGGTGGGATGGAAGCGGCTGATGTGCCAGGGCGTGCCCCGTCCCAGCTCTTTGGCAACAAACCGTGCCAATTCCCGCAGCTCCCCCTCATCGTCGTTGACGCCGGGAACGATGAGCGTCGTCACCTCCACCCAGATACCCAGCGCCTTCATCTTCCTGAGAGCATCGAGCACCGGCTGCAGGCGCGCCCCCACGTACTCGCGGTACGTCTCGTCGCGGAAAGCCTTGAGGTCAACATTAGCGGCATCCAGGTAGGGGTGGAAAGCGTCAAGCATCTCCTCCGTCATGTAGCCGTTGGTGACGTAGACGTTGGCCATTCCCCGCTCTCGGGCAAGTATCGCCACATCGTAGGCGTATTCAAAGAAAATAGTAGGCTCGGTGTAGGTATAGGCGATGGAGCGGCAGTTACTCCGCTCGGCGGCCCTCACAACCTCCTCAGGCGTGGCCTCCCGTCCCCCGACGAAATCAAACTCGCGGGGCATCTGGGAGATCTCCCAGTTCTGACACCAGCGGCAGCGGAAGTTGCACCCAGGCGTGGCAATGGAGTAAGCCAGCGTGCCGGGGTAGAAATGGTAAAGGGGCTTCTTCTCCACCGGGTCCACGTGCTGCGCGATGAGCCG
>JBNGDR010000196.1:0-4711 GCA_049975685.1 Anaerolineae bacterium | reverse complement strand
GCTGTGGGGTATATGGGGCACGGTCATCGGTCTGGGTATTGCTTGCGTAACTTCCCTATGGGGGCGTCTGAAACAACACGTTTAGCGTGTCTGAGTAGACCTACGCGATATGGAGATCATGGCTGCGGATGAAAACATAACGTGAACTATTCAGCCTTCATCCTTCAGCCTTCATCCTTTTCAGAGGAGCTATCATGATTCCCAATCAATGGTACGTCGTGCTGGAATCTTGCCAGGTCAAACAGAAGCCTGTAGGTGTAACCCGCATGGGAGAGAAGCTGGTCTTTTGGCGGGACGGTGATGGAGAGGTGCATTGCCTGTTTGATCGCTGTGTGCACCGGGGCGCGGCCCTCAGCAAGGGTGAGGTGGTGAACCAGCAATTGCAGTGTCCCTTCCACGGTTTCGAATACGACGCTTCCGGCAAGGTGACTTACATTCCAGCCAATGGCAGGAATGTATCTGTACCGGAGCGCTTCCGGGTTCGTGGGTATCCTACCCACGAAGAACACGGCTTCATCTGGATCTGGTGGGGTGAGGAGCCTCCCGACGATCTGACGCCTCCGCCCTTTTTCGATGACCTTGAGGGGAACTTTAGACAGGCTACGGTTTACGATCCCTGGGATGCACATTACTCCCGGGTCATTGAAAATCAACTGGACGTTGTGCACCTGCCCTTTGTCCACCGGACAACCATCGGACGCGGCAATCGAACGTTGGTTAACGGCCCCGGCCTTGAGTGGAAGACGGACGATATCTTCTACGTATACGTCTTTAACCAGGTCGACGACGGTTCGCGCCCTCTCAAGCCTGATGAGGTGCCCGTGCCGCCGCCTGATCGGGATTTTCGGTTGGAATTCATCTTCCCTAACCTCTGGCAAAATCATATCTCGGAGAAGGTACGCATTGTGGCGGCTTTTGTCCCCGTCGATGAGGATCACACCCTGCTCTATCTGCGCTTTTACCAGAAATTCCTCACGCTCCCCCTGCTTGGAGATCTGGTAACACGCCTGGCAGCGCCCTTCAACCTGGTTGTCGCTCATCAAGATCGGCGGGTAGTGGAAACCCAGGTTCCCAAGCCCAGCGGTCTCACCATTGGTGAGAAGCTTATTCAGGGTGATCGACCCATCGTAGCCTATCGCAAGCGCCGCGAGGAATTGCTGCAAGAAGCCCGCAATTAAGGCTCGCTCGACTTACCAAGGAAGGAGTTCATGACCCTACAGCTGGAGAGCCCGTCCTTCGATCTGCACTGGTCCCCCTCGCCGGGGATCTTCCACTTCCAGAGTCCAGGTCGTTCTATCTCGGGGAAAATGGGTGTGGAGGTAAAGCAAGGCCGACGTACGCTTTGTGTGAATACGTCATATCTGGAGCCTGCCTCGGTGGAAAGACGGGAGATCGAGGATGTCCACGGCTCCGGGGAGGAGCTGGAGATTCAGTATCAGGAATCCCAGGGTTTGGTGCTGGCCGTGTATGTGCGCACCTACGTAGCACGTCCCTTCACACTCATTCGAGTCGAAGTCTTCAACAAAGGGCCGGAGACTGTTTATCTGGAACGGTTCTTTTTTGAATCGCTACCCGATACGCTTAAGGCTCCCGGCAAACCGACGGGCTTTTACCGCACGGACTGGCAGTCGTGGTCACCGGCGAGCCTGGTAGCGACGGCTGGGCGTGATTTCTGTCCGGCGCTTCCCATGCGCTTCCTGAGCGGCCCTATGATGCACAACGCACGTACACCCTGGGCGAGAAAGCCTTGCCGCTTCTGGAGCGAGTCGGTGGGTGCGCTCGTTACATCGCAGGAGGCACTGGTGGCTGGCGGGGCCTCCCTGGCCGATCAGTTTGTACAGACATGGGTTGATTTGCGGCCAGGTCATCTGGAGATGCGGGTGCAAGCGCAGTGCGATGAGGTACCGCTGGGGGTAGGGGAGGCCCGCACCTCCGAATGGTTCTACCTGGAGTGGGTGCCCTTTCCCAACCACGATCCTCTGGCACAGTACGCTTACGCTGTCGTGCGGCAGATGGACGTGCCGCAGGTTCGTTCCGCGCCGGTGGGTTGGTCGTCATGGTACATTTTCTGGGCCGAGGTGGCCGAATCGGATATGATGGACAACCTGGCGACGGCGGCTCTGCTGGCCGACGAGATACCCCTGGACGTTATCCAGCTGGATCAAGGCTACGAACCTATCTGGGGAGATTGGACGGAGCGCAACGAGCGCTTTCCCCACTCGCTAGACTGGCTTGCCGATCGCATTGAGGGATCGCATTTCACACCAGGCCTATGGCTCGGGCCGTTGACGGTGCATCCTCGCTCCCGCCTGGCGACAGAACATCCCGACTGGTTGTTGCGAAATCATCGGGGACGACCTGTCTCCGCTGGTCTCATTGCCAACCATTTCATCGCCCGCGCGCTCGATCCCACGCATCCGGGCGTTGGAGCCTACCTCCGGGAGCTCATTGAGACGGCGGTAGGAAAGTGGGGGTATACTTATCTCAAGCTGGATTTTCTTTATGCTGGTGCCCTCCCCGGCAAGCGTCACAACCCGAACTTAACACGGGCGCAGGCCTATCGCCACGCGCTGCGGATCATTCGCGATGCGGCGGGTGAGGCGTGCTATCTCGTGGGGTGTGGAGCCCCGTTGGGCCCCTCGATCGGTTTGGTGGATGCTATGCGCATTGGCCCGGACACTGCCCCTTATTGGGAGCCTCGCATCATGGGGATCCGTCGCCCCTTCCGAAACGATCCCACGTTACCCAGTCTGCGGAATAGCTTACGTAATGTGGAGACCCGTGCCTGGATTCATGGTCGGTGGTGGATCAACGATCCCGACAATCTGATGATACGGGATACACGAACCTCACTTACCGAAGCGGAGGTGCTCTCCCAGGTTACAATGGCAGGGCTTTCCGGTGGGCTTACCATGCTTTCCGATCATCTGCCCGAGGTGCCGGCCGAACGGCGGGCCCTCGTGGCTGCGCTTTTGCCGCCTATGGTTGAGGGCATGGATGTGCTTGATCTCTTTCACCGGGAAATGCCCCGGGAGGTTGTGGCGCCCATGGCCCGTCCCTGGGGAAACTGGCAGCTTGTGGGGCTTTTCAATTGGTCTGAGGAGATCAGAGAGCGCGATCTTCCACGCGCGTTGCCCGGTTTCGACGTGAAGCAAGACTATCACATCGTTGATTTCTGGAATCGGCGCTATCAGCGGCTGGAGACGGGATCGGCGTTGCCCAAGTTTTCCTTACCACCGCACGGGTGTGTTCTGCTGGGTGTACGACCGGTGCGGTTGGGGCCTCATCTGGTGGCCACCACATTCCACATTTCTCAGGGCGGGGAAGTTGTGGATTTCGATGCAGGGCGGGATAGGGTCATCCTGCGATTGCAGCTGGATCGAGTTGCCGAGGGTGCTGTTTGGCTGGCGCTCCCTGCGCCCCCGAAGGAGGCTTACCTGGACGACGTGCCCCTCACACGAGAGCGTATTCATGCTGTGGCTCAGGGGGTCTGGGCCATAGATTTCCTTTTGTCACGTGAAGGAACGCTACGGGTGGTGTGGCAGGAAAACGACGACGCTGGGTAAAAGTCCTTTTTCCTTACGTTGCTCTGATATGACAGTGGGGCGCTTCGCTCTCTCCGACACAGAGAGTCTCTCGTAGGTGCCGTGCTACGCGTTGCATCTTGGTGCGGAGCAGGAGGTCGGGGTCCCGAGGTCGAGGAAGAGGTACCTCAACGATCTCCACGATCCTACCGGGGCGGGGACTCAGCACCACGACTTGATCTGCCAGCAGCGCTGCTTCCTCCACGCTGTGGGTCACCATAAGGACGGTCCGCCGGTGGTGTTCCCAGATACGCAGGAGTTCGGCCGCCAGACGCTCACGCGTGAGTGCGTCGAGAGATCCAAAGGGTTCATCAAGTAGGAGTATCTCCGGGTTCTGTGCCAGGGCCCGCGCGATAGCGGCACGTTGGGCCATACCGCCCGAGAGATGCTTGGGATACTCACCCTCAAACCCGGTCAATCCCACCATCTCGAGTAAGGCCCTTACTCGTTGCTGGATCTCTGCAGGTGATCTGTCATCCAGTGAGAGGGGCAGCGCTACGTTTTCCTCCACGGTACGCCACGGTAGGAGTGTAGGTTGCTGGAAGACGAGACCCACCCGGCGGCCTGGGGCCTGTACACGGTCCCCCATCAATCGTACCTCGCCCTCGGAGGGCGGGAGCAATCCGGCAACGATGCGTAGCAACGTCGACTTTCCACAGCCCGATGGCCCGATGAGGCAGACGAATTCACCCCGTGCGACGGTGATATTGATCTCTGTGAGAGCCTGCAACTCTCCACTGGCCCCATTGTAGAAGGTGGCGCTCACGTCACGGATCTCAAGAATGGAGGAATCTGGTTGCATCAGGTTTTCACCTCCGGTACGGCTTCTTCTCGTAGAGCTTGGTAGATCTTCGTGGGGAGGATTCTCATTCCACGAAGCGGTTTGTGTACAGCGTCTCGATGGGCACAGCTTCGTTGATGAGGTCCGCCTCTAGCATTTGTTGCTGGGCCATCTCCCAGGACTCTGCGTTAAAGTGTCCCAGATCGGGCGCACGCCAGAACTCCAGGGAAAGCTCGAGCACGGCGCGTTGCTTCGCGGCATTCTCCTCGAGTCCTTCTACGTACTTTGTACTGATCTCGAAAGCGGCGTCGGGATCGGCGAGCACGTCCTCCAGACCGTGCAGAAA
>JBNGDR010000195.1:0-4728 GCA_049975685.1 Anaerolineae bacterium | reverse complement strand
GGACTACCTGACTACGTGACTGATTTACCACATCGTCAGGGCCATGACGGCCTTCTGGGCGTGGAGTCGATTCTCTGCCTGGTCGAAGACGACCGATTGCGGTCCATCCATGACCTCGCTGGTCACCTCGACGTCGCGGTCGGCGGGCAGCGGGTGCATGTAGATGGCGCCCGGCTTCGCCAGCTTCATCTTAGCGCTGTCCGTGATCCAGTCCTTGTATTGGTCCTGCAGCGCTTTGCCTTCGTCGGGGTCGGTGGTGGTCATCATGGGCCCCCAGGACTTGGCGTAGACGACGTCGGCGTCCTCGAAGCCCGCTTCCATGTCGTGGACGACCTCAAAGTTGACACCGTATCTCTCGGCCTGCTCCCGCGCCCTCTCCATCACGTCGGGCATCAGCTTGAACTCCGGCGGATGCGCCAGCGTGACGTCCAGGCCGAAGCGGGGCATCTGCAGGATCAGCGACTGCGGCACGGAGATGGGCTTGAGATAGGACGAGGCGTAAGCCCAGGAGACGACGATCTTCTTGCCGCGCAGGTCCTTGCCGAACTTCTCCTGAATGGTCATCAGGTCGGCCAGGCACTGATGCGGGTGGTACTTATCGCACTGCATGTTGAGCACCGGCGCGCGCGAAGCCTCGGCCACCCAGTTGATGTATTTGTTCCCGTAGTCCCAATCACACTGACGGATAGCCAGACCGTCGAAGTAGCGCCCCAGAATCTCGCCGATCTCCTTGGCGGTGTCGCCGTGGGAAACCTGCGTCGTGCGGGACTCGATGAAGGCCGCGTGCCCGCCCAGTTGGGCCATGCCGGCCTCAAAGGAACAGCGGGTGCGGGTGCTGCTGAAGAAGAACAACATGCCCAGGGTCTTGTCGCGCAGCAGCGGGTGCGGCTCGCCCAACGCGCGCTTGCGCTTCAGATCCCAGGCTGTATCCAACACCGTCTCGACCTCTTCCTTGGAAAAGTCGAGGTCGCAAATCAAGTCTCGACCGCGTAGATTGGTAATCATCTTTTAGTCTCCTCGTCATATAGTCGCTTAGTCTTTTAGTCGTCAGTCAGGTAGTCGTCAGTCAGGTAGTCGTCAGTTAGGTACTCTAAGGCGGTTTCTTTTACACGATTGCTGCGACGCAAGTAAGCAATCAGTCCGTTGATAAGACGTTTCGTCTCAGTGGCGAGAGCATACGTATCGTGAAGATTGCGCTCTGTGATGTAGCCTCGGTCAAGAGCCAGGTAAAGCTGTGACTGCACTTCACTGGCAGACCGCCGCGCGTAGGTCAGGAAGCGTATAAACTCCGCATCGGTTCCGGCGTCAAAGCCTTCGGCGATGTTGTGCATCACGGAGCCAGCCGCTCCCTGAATCTGATTGCGCAGACGAACATCTCGGCGAAACATAGAGCAGCTTGTAAGATCATAGACTTGATTAGCGAGCTGACGTGCCTTTTGCCAACCTTTCAAATCCTCAAACCGCTTTATCTTACTCACACCGCTTAACCCCAAGACTACCTGACTATCCGACTACCCGACTACCCGACGACTAGACTTTCTTTACTCCACCGCGCCCAGCACCAGCGCCAGCAGCGCCATGCGCATGACAACGCCGTTGAAGCCCTCCTGCCAGTAGCGGGACCAGCGGGTGATATCTACGTCGGCAGGGATCTCGTCCATGCGCGGCAACGAGTGCAGCAGGATGGCATCGGGCTTGGCCTTGTTCTCCAGCAGTTCGCGGGTGATCTTGTAGTTCTCCGGCGTGGTGGGCAGCTCACCCTTGCGCTCGTCACGGGATTTGGTGTAGTCGGGCTGGATGGTCGGTTCCACCAGGATGACGTCGGCGTCGCCGATGACATCGCCAACGTGGTCGGCGAAGTTGAAGTCCAGACTCATCGCCTCGTAGTCCTCCCGGTAGCTGTCGGGCAGTTCCATCTCAGGTGGGGCCACGAAGGTGATGGGGCAGTTGAACTGCGTGAGCGCGTAACCCAGTGAGTGCATGGTGCGCATGCGCATATCGCCCACAGCGACCCAGCGCAACCCGTCGATGCGACCCTTCTCGCGCAGCACGGTGAAGAGGTCGGTCAGGATCTGCGTCGGGTGCTCGCCCCAGCCGTCGCCGCCGTTGATGATGGGAATACTGGCCCACTTCGCGGCCTCTTGCGGTGCGCCCTGCTGGTAGTGACGCATGACGATGACGTCACCGTAGCACTCCAGCATCTTGAAGGTATCCTTGATGGTCTCCTGATACCAGTCGCCGGCGCGGGTCATCTTGGCATCGGCGAAACCCGTCACGTGCCCGCCCAGGCGGTGCATGGCGGCCTCGTGTGCCAGACGCGTGCGCGTCGACGGCTGATAGAAGGCCGTCACCAGCGTCTTCTCCTTGAGCATATCGACGTTGCGCCGATTGCGCGCGATGACCTCCATCTGCTCGGCAATCTCAAAGACGCGGAAGAACTCATGACGCTCAAAGTTCTTCAAAGAGATAATATCACGACCCATGAAACTACGCATTGTTTGAACCTCCTGATATTGAACTATAGGTATAGGGTTATATTAAAGAAAATGGGTGATCGGCCTATGACCGATTCACCCGTCGCATAACGTGAAACTTGAAATGGCCCGGGACGAAGTAGCTGACCGAGTAGTCGACAACCTTCTCATCATAGCTGTAAAGCTGACCGATGAGCTTGAGAAGAGCGGCTCCCTTGCTCAACTCCAGACGGTTTGAGCAGGGCGGATAGGCCGCCGTCGCCATGATCTCCGTGCGCGAGATGGTAAGCATGGGCGTTCCCCGCTCTAGGAGTACATCCAGCACAGAACCCTTGAAATCCGGACCCAGATCCTCTTGACGTAGATATTCCAGCGGAACGACGTCCAGAAGATCTGCGACGGGTTCATCCTCCACCGTGATTACACGGGACACGGCGAGCACCTCAACGTCGGCCCCCTCTGGATATTCGAGACCTGTAACTTCATGGGGGATCGCCTTCCGCTCGACGATATTCAGATGTCTGACCTTCGTCTCCAGGCCAATACGATGCGCCAGGCTCGCCAAACTTTCCAGAACCTCCATCCCTGTCTCTAGAATAGGGATACGGGAAGCGACGAAGGTACCGACGCCGTGTTTGCGCACCAGAATACCTCTCTCGACGAAGCTGCGCATGACTTCACGAAGGGTAGCGCGCGAGACGCCAAGTTGTTTAGCAAGATCCGGCTCAGGGGGCAGTTGATCACCAGGGGACAAAGACTCAATCATCTGGGTGAGTGCGTCTTCAACCTGAATGTGGGGTGGACGAACTTTAGATTGGGAAGATTCCATTCAAACCTCCAGAACCATTATAACGGCAGTTGTCTGACAAGTCAATAACACCACCGCCGGTGCGTTGTTACTACCGCCTTAACGTGGTGGGGAAATGGTTATACCGCAAAACCAGCGGCAGGTAGACGTCAAACCACCGCTGTGCCAGGTTGATGGTGTGAGAGGTGATCAACGTGGTCTCGGCGCTCTTCGCCGTAGCGGTGATGGTGTGGCGAGTGGCTAATGTCCAGCTGAGGGTCAGGGTGCTGCTCAGCCCCTGGGTGACGATCACCGGATCGGCATCCGCGGTGGCCCAGGTCAGAGTGAAGGGGAGCGAACCAGCTGGTGGCTGAACGGTGGCCGTGAAGGGATAGGAGGTCTGAGTCACACCCTTTGAGGCCCCCTCGATGGTCAAGCGGAAGGGGGATTCCAGAGCGGTGCGCATCACATCGTGGATGTAGGTGTTCTCGTAACTTCCCGCCAGCAGGTGAGACCAGGGGCCTTGCGCCGTCGTGGGGACGTCGTCGTCGGTGTGGCTATTCGTTAACCAGGTAACGTAGAAAGGTGTACCGTCGGGCATCTGGAAGGGCTCACCACCATTGTCGGTGGTACTTGCCGCCATACCGCCCGTCTCGTGATCGGCGGTGACGATCACGAGGGTGTTGCCCGTCTCCGCTGCGTAGGCCTTGCCCACGGCCACGGCTTCGTCAAAGCCTACCGTGTCCTGGATAGCGTTGATCGCGTCATTGTCGTGGCAGGCCCAATCGATCTGCCCACCTTCCACCATGAGAAAGAACCCTTCGGGATCCTGAGACAGAATATCGATGGCCTTTGTGGTCATCTCGGCCAGTGTAGGGGAAAAGGGGCGCGCCATGCCCCCATCAGCGAAGAGACCCAGCAGGTGGGTCGTTGTTGCGGGATCGACGGCAGTTAACGCGTCCGCATCCTCAACGTAGACGTAACCTGCCTCAAGAGCTCCGGCGATAAGATCTGGACCCTCCGCAGGTTGAAAGTAGCTTCGTCCGCCCCCCAATAATACGTTGACACGACCGGCAACCATCTGGCGGGCGATCTCCGTCATCATGCTACGAGAAGCAACGTGAGCGGCGAAGGTCGCCGGGGTCGCGTGACTCATCGGCGTGTTGGTCACCAGGCCCACCGCCAACCCTTGCGCCTGGGCCCGTTCCAGGATAGTGGTCAGGGGATTGCCGTACACGTCCACACTGATGGCACCGTTATAGGTCTTGACGCCCGTTGCCAGAGCCGTACCCGCAGCCGCCGAATCAGTGACGTCATTAGAGACGTTAGTGGTCCCCGTCAGGCCAGCGACGGGCATGGCGTCCATCACCATCTCGCCCCCCTCACCAACGGCGTACCAGCGCGCGGCCGTACGCTGTCCCTCGCCCATACCATCACCAACGAAGAGGATGATACGGGGTGGGTAGG
>JBNGDR010000194.1:0-4741 GCA_049975685.1 Anaerolineae bacterium | reverse complement strand
AATAGACTTCCGAGCAGCGTCAGAATATTCTGCCAGGTGGTGTCAGGTCGCCCGCTCATGTAGCCCGCCAACCCGGTGATGACCAGCAGGCCTGTCTGCAAATCCTTGATCAACACCCAATAGGCGCGCAACTTAAGGGCAAGCTGTGGCCGGTCTCTGACCGTGCCACTACGGAAAATCTCAGCCGTATGAGGCTCGGACATCTTGACCTCGCTCATCTGCTATCACGAACACAGCGGAAACCAACGTCAGGGGCAGTATGACGCGGGTCGGCGTTGTTGGGCGTCCAGATGCGCAGGTTGTAGGCGTAGCTCGTGTGGCTGCCCCCGCGCAGGCTACGATAGTGCGCGCCGGCGCGGACGTCACCCGTCCACTGCCAGACGTTGCCAGCCATATCGTAGAGACCGTAGGGGCTGGCGCCATCCCGGGTGGTGTAACCTTCGTGGGTCTCACCGTTATAGAAGCCAACGGGTGTGGTGCCACCGGCGCCGGCAAAGACACGTTCGAAGACGTCGTGGCTGCTGATGAAGTTAGCGTGGTTGTTCTCGATCTCGAAGCCCCAGGGGAAGGGGCGGTTATCCTGACCGCGTGCGGCCTTCTCCCACTCCACGTCCGTCGGCAATCGCCACCCGTAGAAACGGCAGTAACCCCACGCGCCGAACCAGGAGACCATGGTCACGGGATGGTTCTCGTACCCGGATTTGACGATGAACTCTCCCTCCTCGAACTGCAATCGAAGCACCGGAGCGTCCAACGGGATGAAGGTCCAATCCCCGGCTGCAATCTCCTTCTCGTGCTCGTGACCGTGGAAGGTGTCACCCGGATAATAGCCGACCACGGCGTCCCCTTCGATCCATACCTCGCCGGCTGCCAACGCGGCGTTGAGATACGCAGCGTACTGCGCGTTGGTGACGTCGGTTATCATAATCTCGTAATCGTAATCCAGGATAGTTTCATGCTCGTGTTGACCCAGCAGGAAGGAACCTGCGGGCACCGTGGCCCAGGCATCATGATCGACCCCGGTCTGGATGGCGGGCACGCTAGCTATAGCCGATCTACCAGGTCCATCTGCGGACCCTGTGCTACCATCGCACGCTGCCAGCATCAGCACCAGAAACACGAACAGCCAGCGGAGTTTAATCTTCATGAGGACACCTCCGCGTCGGATTCGACCCGTTCGATGCGCCATCGCCCCCGTCTGGTAAAGAGGTCGATGAGCCGCCACCCCATCAGCGCGGCCAGCGCCACGAGGACGATACCCAGTCCAGCATCCATCAACAGCGTCGTCACGTTAACCAGGGGCGCTTCACCCCACGGCGGGACGAAGAGCCGTTTGAGCATATAGATGAGCGCGGCGGCAAAAGCCAGGTCAGAAGCCAGGATAACGGACCATCCGAAGATCTTACGCACCCTCCCTTTGAGACCCGCCAGATGGGCGTAATAAAGCAGAAGGATAGTGGCGACGATACCCGAGAGCACGTGCCAGTGTCCGGTAAGGATCACACGTTCCTCGCGTAACGGCCAGACGCGGAAGATCTCATCGAGTTTGACGGCCATGAAGATCCCAGGAAAGGAAACTACGAAATTCATGAAGACCATCTGCCAGAGAGCGCCGAACTTGAGCGGGTCGTGGAGGAGCGCCGCGACCTTCTGGCCGAAGGTGGGATTCTCGATGTGTTGCTCCGCCAGCCGGTCGCGCGTGATCTTGCCGAAGCCGTAGATAACGAGGAAGAGCGCGCCCAGCAACACAATGGTCGATCCACCGTAGATAATAGTGTGCGCGAAGGGTTCGAAAGGAACGACGGCCCAGACGCCCAGCGTGATGACGACGGTTCCCACAATGAAGAGGGGCATGGAGATCTTGTGCAGCGGCCCCTTGAACTCTAGCCAGCGACCAACGATGAGCGCGAGGGCCACAGCGATCAGCGTCAACATGATGTGAAGATGCCCGATGATCGCCAATTGCAGACCCGTCTTTTCAGGTTCGCGCAGGATGTCCTCGGCCAGGAAGGTCTCGTGACCATTACCCCAGTAGGAGCCTGTCACCGCACCAAAAAGCGCCGAACCCAACGTCGCCACAGCCATGACGAAGAAGGCCGCCCGCTCCAGATCCACGCTACCCCAATGTGCATGTTGGGGATCGTTGACGCGGAAAGCCTTACGCCAGGGCCACAACGCCGCAGCAAGCAACAGGCCGGCGAAGAAAGTCAACGAGAGACCAAAGAGATAAAGACCGTGAAAGACGAAATCGTGCCCGAAGTAGCCGAACCACAGACCAAAACCCAACGTAAGGAGATAGCCGAAGGTGATAGTGGCGTTGATCTGCGACTGCTCGTGAGGCTTCATCGGGAGTAGTTCGGTGATCATGTAGGTCTCAATCGCGACCACCGCAATGGCAATGGTATGATAGAGGAGAATGATCCGGCCCTCTCGTTCAGCCTCGACCAGGCGCAGTCCGAAGTATTCGGTGACGAAGCCGGTGACACCCCATTCGCGCATGGGACCGGAGAGGGTCCCCATGAAAGCCGTCACCAGTGCGATGAGTGCAATAGCGACGAGGATCAAGCCTTTGGTGGAGCGGAAAAGGAAGTTGAAACGGTCGACCAGAGATCTCAAATAACACCTCCCAATAATCTGCTATGTCAGAATAGCAGATGGGAGGTGGAACGTCATTGACTTAAGTCAAATGTAATTCGAAAGGATGGCCTCTTGGCCAGACCCGTAGTCCATACTACAATTCTCTAGAGGACCAACAACGAGGAGGCGTGAACGTGTCATCGGACGAATATTCAGGGATCGGAGAGTTGAATGAAAAGCCGCTACACGCGGCGCTCAAAGCCTGGTACGCCCAACCGGGGGACGACGTCGAGGTGACAGTGGGCGGTTACGTCATCGATCTGGTACACGATGGCCTCCTTGTCGAGATCCAGACGGCGAATTTCTCCGGCATCAAGCACAAGATGATTGACCTCGTGGCGCGCCATCGAGTGCGCCTCGTCTATCCCATCGCCCGCGAGAAGTGGCTGCTGAAGCTGCCCCGCGAGGACTGGAAGGGACCGCGCCGGCGCAAATCGCCCAAGCGTGGCTACGTCGAGGAGCTTTTCGCGGAGCTGGTCAGCTTTCCGGCGTTGCTGAGGGAGGATAACTTCTCGCTGGAGGTACTTTTTACTCAAGAGGAGGAGGTCCGC
Organism: Anaerolineae bacterium; assembly: GCA_049975685.1. GTDB lineage: Bacteria > Chloroflexota > Anaerolineae > B4-G1 > SLSP01 > DAOTVC01. Next base: position 1,553 of record JBNGDR010000194.1, on the reverse strand, counting down.
CGTTATACCGGTAGACGGTGGCGCCGCCGGGGCTGGGAGACGGTGGAGCGGCGCCTGCTGGAGGTCATAGAACAACGGCGGTTTGAGACGCCCCAGGACCTGGGTGCACTTCTTCCAGAGACATTACCCCCGCGTTTCACCACTCGCGATCTGGCGGAGGCGCTGGGCAGATCGCGCTGGTTGGCCCAGCGGATGGCCTACTGCCTGCGAGAGATGGGCCAGATCGTCCAGGTGGGCAAGCGGGGACGGTCCTATCTCTACGTGCGCGCGTAAATTCCCATCGTTCGATGGAGCAAACAAGGGGCAAGCCGAACGGCTTGCCCCTCACCTAGCTTGAACCTGACGTGGCTACGCTTCTCGCGCCAGGCTCGCCCCCTTATCAAGAGCCTCTTTGTTGGGGTCCAGCCACTTCCGATGGCGCTCTGAGATGTGCTCCGCCAGCTGTTCTTTCACCGTCTCCAGGGAGACGATGCCTGTGGCCTCAACAAAGGCACCCAGGAGCACCATATTGGCCATGCGAGGATTCCCCAGCTCGGTGGCGATGTCGCTCGCGGGCAGGTAAAATGTGCGGATATCGTCACGCTCCCCCTTCATCTCCACGAGCGATTCATTGACGATGAGCAAGCCGTCCGGCTTGACCAGAGGCTCGTATTTCTTCATCGACGGCAGGTTGAGCACGATGGCGGCGCCGGGATTACGGATGATGGGGGCACCTATCTCTTCCTCCGAGACGATAACGGTGCAGTGCGCGGTGCCACCCCGCATCTCCGGTCCGTAAGAGGGAATCCAGGTCACGTACAGATCCTCGGCGATGCCGGCGTAGGCCAGCAGCTGGCCCGCGAAGAGCGCGCCCTGCCCACCGAATCCAGAAAAGATGGCTTCTACGTGTCGCATACGTTTCCCTCCTATACCTTCAAGGCCTTGATGGCATCGGTCATCTTGTAATCTCCCAGAGGGAAGTACTGGGTCATGTTCGTCTCAACCCACTCCATCGCTTCCCAGGGGTCCATGTTCCAGTTGGTGGGACAGGTAGAGAGGACCTCCACACAGGCGAAGCCTAACCCCTCAACCTGGGCCAGGAAGGCCCGTTTGATGGCCTTCTTCAACTTGCGGATGGCGGCGATATTCGTCGCAGTGTGCCGTGTGACGTAAACAGCGCCGGCCGTGTTAGCCAGAATCTCCGACATCTGAACGGGATAACCGGCGACAGCGCAGTCGCGGCCTGTGGGCGAGGAGGTCGTCTTCATGCCCGGCAGAGTCGTGGGGGCCATCTGTCCCCCGGTCATGCCGTAGATGGCGTTGTTGATGAAAACGGTGCTGATCAACTCACCACGGTTGGCCGCATGGATGATCTCCGCCGTGCCGATGGCGGCCAGGTCGCCATCGCCCTGGTAGGTGAAGACGAAATTGTCGGGACTGACGCGTTTGATACCCGTCGCCATGGCCGGGGCGCGACCGTGGGCGGCCTCTACGAAGTCAATATCGAAATAGTTGTAAGCCAGCACGGAGCAGCCCACCGGCGCCACGCCGATGGCCTTCTCCTTGACGCCCAG
>JBNGDR010000193.1:0-4747 GCA_049975685.1 Anaerolineae bacterium | reverse complement strand
CCCAGTGGCAGACCATCTGGCGCGTCGTGCTACCGGCGGGATCGCCTGGAATTATCACCGGCATCGTGCTCAGCATAGGACGTATCGTCAGTGAGACGGCCATCTTCTACGTAACCCTCGGCGGCAGCTTCCGCATGCCCCCCTCCCCCCTGCTCCAACCCAAGGAATTCCTACTATCCGGCGGACGGACCATGGCACTCCATCTCTATTACCTGGCCAACGACACAGCCGCCTTTGACAAAGCCATGGGCACAGGGGCCGTGCTGGTGATAAGCATTATCCTCATCAATCTGATTATCAATTACACATCGAATCGTCTGACATCACGTTTCAGAGGGAGCTAATGACCGTAATAGACTTCAAAGACGTAAAACTGGAAACCCGTGCCTACACCATGTACTATGGGGACTTCAAAGCCCTGGAGGACATCACCATTCAAATCCCGGCACGACAGGTAACCGCCATTATAGGCCCTTCAGGATGCGGGAAGAGCACCTTCCTGCGCACCTTCAACCGCATGAACGATCTCATACCCGACACGAGAACGGAAGGGACCGTCATGATGGGCGGTGACAACATCTTCGAGTTGGACGTGGTAGATCTGCGGCGACGGGTGGGTATGGTTTTCCAGAAACCAAACCCCTTTCCTAAAAGCATCTTTGAGAACGTAGCCTACGGCCCTCGCGTTAATGGGGTGCGTGATAGAGCTAATCTCATGGAGATCGTGGAGCGGAGCCTGCGAGGGGCGGCCCTCTGGGATGAGGTCAATGATGATCTGGGCAAGCTGGGATTGGATCTCTCTGGCGGCCAACAGCAGCGCCTCTGCATCGCCCGAGCGCTGGCGGTGGAACCTGAGATCATTCTCATGGACGAGCCGGCCTCCGCACTGGATCCCATCGCCACCCTGCACATCGAAGAGCTCATCCGCGAGTTGAAGGAGGACTACACCATCGTCATCGTTACGCACAACATGCAACAGGCCGCCCGAGTCTCGGACTACACCGCCTTCTTCTACACCGATCAGAGCCGCACCGGTCAACTCATGGAATTCGGCCCTACGCGGGAGCTCTTCACCAATCCCAAGAACCAGACCACCGAAGATTACATCACCGGACGCTTCGGCTGATGATGAGAGGAAATACAACGTGAAAAAACCCAGAGTTCTCTTTTTATGCAGCGAAAATCGCGCCCGCAGCCAGATGGCCGAAGCCTTTCTACGGAAACACGCGGGGGACCGCTTCGAAGCCCACAGCGCTGGCCTGGAACCCGCTCCCATTCACCCACTGGTCTACCAGGTGATGGAGGAGAGGGGACTAAGTCTGGCGGAGCATCATTCAAAAGCTATCGGAGACTTCCTGACCAAGAAGCACTTCGGGTACCTCATCACCGTCTGCGCCAAGGCGGAAGAGAAATGCCCGACCTTCCCAGGTGTGGGACAGCGGCTCTTCTGGCCTTTCGAAGATCCCGTAGAATTCGAGGGTACCCTGGAAGAGCGGTTGGCGAAATTCCGCGAGGTCCGTGATGCCATCGAGGAACGCCTTCTTGCCTGGTTGGAGAGTAAGACTACAATTGAGGAGACGGACAAAGAGTCCGGCGATGGAGACGTTGATGAATAAGAAGCGTGTGTTGTTTCTATGTACTGGCAACTCCGCCCGTAGCCAGATGGCGGAGGGATTGGTCAACCACTTTCTCAATGGCGAGTGGGAGGCTATCTCGGCGGGCACTCGACCCTCGGGGTACGTACATCCCCTGGCCATCAAGGCCATGGCGGAGTTAGGCATTGACATCTCGGATCAACGTTCCAAGTCAACCGACGAATTCAGGAACACCGACCTAGACCTGGTTATCACCGTCTGTGACAGCGCCGCCAAGAATTGCCCGGCCTGGCTGGGAAAAGGATACGTCACACATATCGGTTTCACCGATCCGGCGGACGCCCAGGGAGATGAAAATAAACGATTGGAAGTCTTCCGACGGGTGCGGGACGCCATCCAAAGTCAGGTGTTGGACTATTTGAAAGCGTGGGAAGCACCCACCTCGGTTATCCCATGAGCGACCTACACACCTACCCAGAATTACCCCTTGCGATCTTTGCAGATCAGCTCATTCGCAAGCTGAAAAACAGGAGACCTATGATTAGAACGACCTTTGATCGAGAATTGCAGTACCTTCAGGACGAGATGCTGGCCCTGGCGAGCATGGTAGAGAACGCCCTCATTGAAGCCGTCGACTGCCTGAAACGGCGAGATTTCGAAGGTTCCAGACGCATCATCAGTGAGGATCACCTCATCAACAAGAAGCGTTTCGAGATGGAAGAAGAAGTCCTCGCCCTCATCGCCACCCGCCAGCCTATGGCGACGGACCTGCGCTTCCTGGCTGCCATCCTTGAGATCTCCGGTGAGCTGGAGCGCATCGGTGACTATGCCAAGGGTATCGCCAAGATCAACTGTCTCATCGGCGACGAGCCGCTTCTCAAGCCTCTCATCGACGTGCCAGCCATGGCCGAGAAGACAAAGTCCATGCTCCACAGGGCGTTGGATGCCTTCATTCAGCGGGATGTGGAACTGGCGCGGGCCATCCCCAAGGAAGACGACGAGGTAGATGCTCTCTACAATCAGGTCTATCGAGAACTCATGACCTACATCATGAGCGATCCTCGCACGCTGGAACAGGCTAACTACCTTCTCTGGGCCGCCCACAACCTGGAGCGGGCCGCCGACCGGGTAACCAACCTCTGCGAACGGGTCGTCTTCACCGTCACCGGGGAGATGGAAGAGCTGAACTGATCTTGGAGAAAAAAGGAGAAATCTCAGCGACGACCCCGAATCTGCCGGGCCAGTAGCGATCCCATCTCCTGAAGGAAACCGCGCACGCGTATCCACAGCCCCGCCTCCAGATCTTCAAAACTGAATTCAGGGGCATCAGGGAAGAGATAGCGGGTCTCCTCGTCCACGAGGACGTCTACCGTTCCATGGGGGCTACCCAGCGTCAATGCATTCTCGTCCAGACTCAGGATCCGGCCCTGTATCCGCCTGAAGCGGTCGCGTGAGTCTACCTGGATAGCCCAGGTATGGAAGTGCGTCTCATCTAGCCACTCACCTCCCAGCTTCACCCGATCCTCAACACGCACGTCGTCCAGGGTGGCGTCCTCAATGCCAGGAACGAACACCTTTGTCGCCTCGTCCGTCTCCACCTCGATGATCTGATCAAGGCGAGTCTGCACCTCCAACGTAGAGCCAGAGATACTCACCACCTTGCCAACGAGAGCCGCTGCATTGGGCGGAATCACTGTGACGTTCAAAGCGACAGGCGTATCGCCACCCAGCCGCGCGCGCACCTGGACTCTATCTCCCGCCTCGATGTCTTCCAGGGACGCTTCAACCACACCCGGAACGAGAAAAGCCGTCTCTTCGTCAATGAGGAGCGTCACTTCGTCACCTGCTCGACGTTCGATAGTCAGAGCATCCATCCCAACACCGATCACCGTACCGCCCCCCTTTATCACCCGAGGAGGTCGAGCGACGACCAGTCGCGCCAGCACCCCATCCTCGCTGGTGTGCTGACCAACCACGTCCAGGGTAGTGCCGACCTCCACATCTTCCAGGGATGCTTCCGAGATATCCGGTATGCGGAAGCGGGTCTGCTCATCCACAAGGATCGTCACCTCTCCCTCATCAATCAACAGGGTGAAACTTGCTTCACTCACAGTTGCGACCTCACCTTTGACGTGATGAGGCTTCGAAGACAGAACTAACACGATACGAGCCTGAAAACCCCTACCACGGCGGAGCCCCTGTGCCACCACGTAGTTTCCGACCTCTACGTCCTCAAGGCTAGGGGATTCATTGCCGGGGATCACCAACCGTGTAGAGGGAGCCACGAACAGAGAGAAGGAACCGCGCGGCCCCTCAACGACGAGAGAAGAATCTTCTACGTCGACAACACTCCCCGCCACACGCTGGCCTCTTAAAGGCCTACGACCACCTTCAGGTGGTGGTGGTGATGCTCCCACCGGTACCACAAACACCAAACTCAACGCCACAACCATCAAACCTATTGCCCAGCGCGCTTTCATCTTATCGCCTCCTGTGTTATGCTTAGATAGGGATGCACCTGGAAAAGTCTGGGATGCTTCACGTCCAGACGCTCCAGGGCCCGAAATACAGGCACCTGTTAGCTATCGGTGCATCGCGGTCACTACACTCTACATGATATGGGAGGATGTAAGAATCGAATTTGGTGTTCGTAAAATCCCTGTAAAATATGTAGGTAAGCCCGGACAACCACAACTTGACAAGACCTTCGGTCATGCGATAATCTTCATAATTCACGAAAGCGAGGTAACTCAATGTCAGAAGCCAAATCCGTAGATGATACCACTTTCGAAAGCGAAGTCATCAACGCCACAGAACCTGTGCTGGTGGATTTCTGGGCCTCCTGGTGCCCACCCTGTCGGGCGCTGGCGCCCACCCTGGATGAACTCGCCGAGGAAATGGGAGATCGGCTGAAAATCGTGAAGGTGAACGTTCAGGAGGTAGCCGACATTCCAACCGAGTACGGGGTCATGAATATCCCCACTCTCATACTCTTCAAAGGGGGAGAAGAGGTCCTACGTCTCGTCGGGAATCGGAACAAGAAGGCGCTGGTGAAGGAGATAGAGCCGCACCTGTAAAAGGAGATCTAACAAAACAAGCCCGTTGCTTTGCAAGGTAACGGGCTTGTTTTCAACGTGAAGGGATCACTCTCC
>JBNGDR010000192.1:0-4756 GCA_049975685.1 Anaerolineae bacterium | reverse complement strand
CAGAACCCACGCGCCTCCGGTCCGTCGTTGGCGCGGATCTCCCCATCCTCCTCTCGCAACAAATCTACCGCCATGAGCAGGCTTACCATGCGGCGTAGACTGTCCTCGGTCTCTTCTTCCTCAAGCGTGAGCCCCATGCTCTGTGCGACACGCCGCAGATCTCGTTTGTAGATCCCCCCGGCTTTGAGCGCTCGACCCGGCTCACGGCGGATCTCCGCCCAGACGAAGAAGAGTTGACGCCTCAAATCCTCTATGTCGTGGCTCTCCACGCGGTCCGGCGCCTCTGTGTCGTGTAGATCGGACCGAGGCTTGGGGTAGGGCAGCATATCCTTGGGCAGCGCCTGTACCACCTCGGGAGGTATAGCGACCTCGTGCAGGGGAGAGAAGGTCCGGCGGGTCCGGTATCCTGTCGGCTCTGAGAGATTGACGATAAAGCCTCGGTGCAGCAGGGATGTGAGAAGCTGCTCAATAGTAGGTTGGTTCCTGTTCCTGCCGTCCTCAATACGGAGCAGACCTGCCAACGTCAGGGGCGTTATGAGATCGCCAGGGGTGGCGCGCCCCCCATGTTCCAGAATGACAGCCAGGGCGGCGCGTTCTGCCGGAGTCAAGGCAGCTATGACCTCACGAGATTGAGCCCGTCTGGGGATCTCCTTCAAAAGGCGCTTGATGGCCCCGGACTTACGGACGTACCCTTCCTCGTCCTCGAAGAGGCCCAGGGATTCGGCGATGCTCTTCACGACATCGGCGTTATAGGATTCGAGAGAGACCTTGAGCGATTCCATCTCAGTCCTCTACCTTGGGTATGTAGCCCTTCTCTTCCATAGCGGCGACGATGTCTGTTAGTGCTTGTGGATCGAGGACGGCCATCCGTCGATTCACCAGCCCCAAGAGAGCATCGCGAAGCTCGGGCAACGCGACCTGGAGCTCCTGAAGTGCGAAGGAGTCCTGGGCTACCAGAGTCGCTCGATGAGGATAGAGGCGTACATGTCCGTAGCGCTTCCACCAACGCTCCCACCAGGCAACCACGGAGGCCGGCGGTGAGACCCCTATCTCATGTTCCCAGCGCTCAACGAGGTCGGCGGGCGATACCCCGTCTTCGAACGCTGCGTGCAATCTGTCCACGTCGAGGTGATATCGCAGCGTCTCTTCACTGGCTCCGGCGGGCCGGGCCCACTGCTGGACCAGACGCAGCACGGCGACGGGCACAGGTGGTGTAAGGAGCAACGAGTTTTCCTCATCGTCCCAGGTGACGGCATGCGCGGCATCCCAGCTCACCTCAGGCACCGGGAATTCATCCTCCCTCTGCCAGAGGATATCCTGGAGGTGATGCAGCCGGAAGGCGCGGACCCGTTGTCGCACACTCAGGTCGACGTCGGCAATGCCCAGCCAGTGCAAGGGGCCCTTGAGTACGGCCTGTACGAAGAGCTCCAGAAAACCCTCCCAGCCCCGTCCCGCAGCGGTGAAAGATAGATTCCCGGCGGACGTAAGCATGTTACCCTCAGGCAGGAATTGGAGCAGAGGTTGGAGTATCTCGTCCAGGGGGAGCCAGATTTCGTGGGGCAGGACGGCCAGGTATTGGAGCAGGACGTAGCGCAGGATCAAGATCGCCTCCCCCAGTTCCTCTTGGAAATCCACGTAGCGATATGAAAAGCGGAAATCCCAGTGTGCCTGTACCCGACCTTCCCGCCACAGGGGCCAGAAGACACTCCAGTCGGACATGTTCGCATAGTGCAAGATGAGCAGAGCCAACTGTCGACCTGTGGATAGGGTTAGAAAGTGCTCCACGGTTCTCTGCTCAAGGGTTACAGGGGAGCCTGGTCGCACCAACCCTGTCTTTAATAGCAGACCGTAGACGAACTCCACCGCGGGCTCCGACAGTCCCAGCGCCTCACCCAGGGCAGCGAGTGTCTCGTCGTCGAGCTGCGGGTCCGGGGCCAGCATCTCGATCTTCAGAGAGGTCGCGCTGATCCTCTTCTTCAGCATGCGCGCACTCTCTGGCGTGGGTAGTAGCCCCTTGACGAAACGCGCTGGCCCGGCTTCCGATGCCGTCCACTGCAGCCTGGGCCGCAGGGTGTAAATCTCAGATTGGAGGAGGGCCAGGAATTGCTGGGTTTGCGCGATGGAGCGGTGAATCTTGACCATCACCGGCTCCTGTACCTCATCTGGGTCCATCATCATGGAGCCGGGCAGGGAGAGGTATAGGGGGGGCAGACGTGAGAAGAGAGGCGGCGGGATGGCGAGAAAATCTTCCTCTGGTAATGCCAGGCCGACCTCGGCGATCTCTTCACGCAGCATCTGGCGCGGCGTGGTGGGGCGCTCGCCGATGAAGATCTGCACATCCGCGAAGCCGCGATTGTAGATGCGATCATTCAGGAGCAGATGGATGAAGTACTCGCGAGCTTCGGGTGTCAGACGCTCCAGCGCCACGTGCAGACGGGCCGGATCGAGCAGAACCTCGACATATTGCCGGGCCAGCTTGAGGCGGGAGCGCCCATGTGGGCTGACCCCCAGCTTTTCGATCTGGGAGCGAAGCAGGGCCACCGGGATCTCATCTTTGACCAGATTCTGGGCCATCCGCTCCAGAGCATCCTGAGTGGGCTGCATCCACCAGGGATCCTCCCGCAGCAGTGTCGAAGATTGCGGGGGGACACGATGATACCCCAGATTCCGGGTGGCTTCCGCCAGATGACGCTTTCGCACCGGAGAGGGCTCGCGTGTGGTGCCCTTCTCGAATTCGTCCGCCGTCATCGCAGCACCACGGGCAATGTGTCCAGGGGCCAGATCCCCTCGGGAGTGACGCGGCAGCGCACGGCGTAGGTCTCGACACCGGCGGCAACGGCCTCTCGCAGCGCTTCACCGAACTCGGGATCGGTGGCGTCGTGGGGAGCAAAACGCGCGGCGTCCTCACGCTGGACGACGAAGACCACCGCCGCCCTCGCACCCTCCCTGACGGCGGCTTGGAGCTCGCGCACGTGGCGCCGTCCCCTTTTCGTGGGCGCGTCGGGAAAGGCCGCCGTCCCCTCCTCTTCTACCAATGTCACCGACTTCACCTCGATCCAGCAGGGTTGTTCCGAGGGCAGCGTAGAGGAGGGCTCCGCGCCGTCCAGACGGAAGTCGATGACGCTCCTGCCCAACCGCACCTCGCGCTGGATCTCCGGGTAGGCCTCAAAGGCCGAGAACCAGCCGCCCCGCAACATCCGCTCCATCAGGGGATTGGGGAGGCGGGAATCCAGGGAGACCCACACGTCCCCGGCCTCGATGAGCAGCAGATCGTAGCCCGTCCGTCGTGAGCTGCGTGATGAGGCAGGCGCGGGGCGCAGAAGCACCTTCCGGCCGGGCTCCAGGAGCTCCTCGAGACGTCCCGGGTTGGGTAGGTAGGCGGCGATCTCCTCGCCCTTGAGGCTTACCTGGGTACGAAAGCGGTTGTCCCGGCGTACAAAGAAGGCCGGGATCAGGGTGGGGAAATCCAGGCGGGGTACCTCAGGGGACATGCAGATCACTCGCCTTTTCCATCTGAAGCAAAGCTGAAGGGATCTCATCCTCATAGAGAATGAGATAGCGGTAGCCCTGCTCCGTCAGGAAACGCTGGCGGTTGGCGCTGTACTCCTGATCCACCGTCTCCTTGCTGACGATGGTGTAGAAATAGGCCTGGCTGCCGTCCTCCTTGGGGCGCAGGATGCGGCCCAATCTCTGGGCCTCTTCCTGCCGGGAGCCGAAGGTCCCCGAGATCTGAATGGCGACATTGGCATCGGGCAGATCGATGGAGAAGTTCGCTACCTTCGAGACGACCAGGGTCGTGACCTCGCCGTTGCGGAAGGCTTCGTAGAGGCGTTGCCGTTCGTGGTTGGGCGTCTTGCCCGTGATGAGTGGCAGGTCGTAGTGTTCCGCGATCTCCTTGAGCTGGTCGAGGTACATACCGATGACAAGAACGTGATCGTCCTTGTGATACTTGAGAAGCTCATCAAGGATCTCGAGTTTGCTGGGGCTCTGGGCCGCGATGGGATACTGCTGGCGGCGTTCCGCCATGATGTACTCCAATCGCCGTTCGTCCGGCAGAGGCGTGCGGATCTCGCAGCAGACGGCGGGTGCGATCCAGCCCTGCCCCTCCAGATCGCGCCAGGGCACGTCGTACTTCTTGGGGCCGATGAGCGAGAAGACGTCCTCCTCGCGCCCATCCTCGCGGACCAGCGTCGCCGTCAGCCCCAGACGCCGGCGGGCCTGGATCTCCGCCGTGATGCGGAAGACCGGCGCGGGCAGCAGATGGACCTCGTCGTAGATGATGAGCCCCCAATCCTCCTCATCGAAGAGGGCGAAGTGGGGGAATTCCTTCTCCAGCGGCAGCCCCTTCCCCTTGGTCCCCCGCTTGCGGTGCGTGAGGATCTGATAGGTAGAGATGGTGACAGGGCGGATCTCCTTGCGCTCGCCGCTGTACTCGCCGATCTCCTCCGCCGTGAGGGAGGTCTTGTCCAGCAGCTCCTCGCGCCATTGGCGGGCCGCCACGGTGCTTGGGGTGAGGATGAGAGTTCGAGCCTGGACCTGATCCATGGCCACCATGCCTACCATGGTCTTGCCCGCGCCGCAGGGGAGGACGATGACGCCCGAACCGCCGGCCTCCGAGCCCTGCGCCCAGAAGATCTCGGCGGCCTCCCGCTGGTAGTCGCGGATGCGGAAAGGCTCACCGCTCTGCATGGCATCCCGCAGGTGGAACTCCAGGGGCGCGCCGGGGACGTAGCCCACCAGATCGGCAGCGGGGTAG
>JBNGDR010000191.1:0-4778 GCA_049975685.1 Anaerolineae bacterium | reverse complement strand
CCTACGAAGATCGTGTTTCGCACCGTTAATGTCTCGCTGCCGTTGCAATCGCCGTCATTGCGAGGGACGCCGGCTATCAGGCCATCACCCTGTCCGTAGAAGGTGCTGTTGATCACCTTAACATTTTCCCCACCCGTGTAGGCGAATTCCAGCGTGTTGCCCAACGCCCGGCAGGGATCGACGTTGTACGTGAAGGGCCGATCCTCAAAGAAGGTGCAGTTGCCTATCAGCAGGCTGTTGGTGATGGTCGCCTGTCCTGTTATCTTGACCTGGTTCCCGGCGTTGCCCTCGGCCTGAACGCGATCCAGCACCACGCGACCACCTTCACTGTGATAGAGGAGATCGAGCCCGTCGGAGGTGTTATGGTGGAAGGTCGATTCCTCGATGAGCCAATCACCGCCCGTGTCGCCGGTGCCTACGCCGTCGCCGTAGCCCCCCGCCGTCTGCGCCCAGCAGCCGCTCGGCTGCCCGCCAGGCCACGTCTCCACGCAGCCATTCCACGCGACCTCCCAGCGGCGGAAGGTGAGAGTACCGCTGTTGGCGTCGTCACCATCGATATCGCCCTCCCAGCCAACCCAGCCGTTGCCCACGACACGCACATCCTCTACGAGCCAATTACGGAGACGTCCCGCCATGATCCCGGCGCTACCCAGACCGTGAACGTTCAGATGGCGTAGGGTGATGTTAGCGGCATCCTCGGCGTAGAGGCCCAAGTCGGCCCAATCGCCGTAGGGATATTCCTCGCGCTCGCAGGCCAGGCCTCCGCTGTGGAAGGGTGCGCAGGCAGCGTGATCGGTGATCTCCAGACAGGCCACCTCGACGTTGTTGGCTCCGGTGAGGTCCAGGATGGTCCATGCGCGCTCGGTGCCCCACAGTTCCGGCGGCTCAGGACAGCCCTCGTCCCAGCCGGCACCCAGGATGCGGGTGGGATGGGCTGCGTCAGGGCCACCGGGGAGGGGAGGCATAACGCAGTCCCAGGGATAATCGGTCTCGCAGGCGTCAGCACCGGATGCGCCATAACCCATGCGGTAGCTGCCCGAGGCGATGATGAGGGTATCACCCCCTTCAATACGGGGCATGCCCTCGGGCGGCAGGGCGCGGAAGGGATGATCCCAGGCACAGGCCTCTCCCGTCCCGCTGCCCGTGTAGGGAGTGTCCTTCAGGCCCGTGCATTGAGTGGCGGATCCCCCATCCGGGCGCACGTAGTAGGTCTCCCCACCGGAGAAGGGGGGGGTAGAGGTCAACTCGCTAGTGGTGGTTTCACCCGGCGGCTGCCATCCCGCACAGGTACCCGTGAGCAGTACTAGGATTAGCGCATTCAGCGCTCTCCCATACCGGCGTACCTTGTCCATTGCTCACCTCCCGGGCTCTCCTTCTACATCACACTATAGAGGGAGTTTGCCGGGCTGTCAACGTATGGATGAGCTGCTGGGTTTGGTCAGGCTCCGAATACCTCCGTGCTGAGATATCGTTCCCCCGTGTCGGGCAGGACGACGACGACGTTTCCCTCTCCCAGCCGCCGGGCGATGCGTAGAGCCGCGACGGTGGCAGCGCCCGATGAGATGCCCGCCAGGATGCCCTCTTTGCTAGCGAGATCCCGCGCCATCTGCTTGGCGTCTTCGCTGGCAACATCCACGATCTCGTCAATGACGGATTTATCGACCACACCCGGGATGAAGCTCGGGCCGATGCCCTGGATGCTGTGTGAGCCCGGCTCACCGCCAGAGAGAACGGGTGACTCGGCGGGCTCCACGGCGACGATAAGGGTATTAGGGTTGGCCCGTTTGAGGGCCCGTCCCGTACCTGTGATGGTTCCCCCCGTCCCCGAGCCTGCAACGAAGGCCGCGATAGGTCCCGGTACCTGGGCCAGAATCTCCGGGCCCGTTGTCCGCTCGTGCGCGCCCGGGTTGGCCGGATTCTCGAACTGACCGGGCGTGAAGGCGTTGGGCGTCTCGCGTACAATCTCCTCGGCGCGGGCGACGGCAGCCTTGATGCCGCCCTCCTCCGCCGGTGTGAGCACCAGCTCTGCCCCATAGGCTCGCATCAGGTCGCGACGCTCGCGGCTCAACGAATCGGGCATGACGAGAATGGCCCGGTAGCCCTTGACCGCCGCCACCATGGCCAGGCCGATGCCCGTATTGCCGCTGGTCGGCTCAACAATCACGCCGCCGGGTTTGAGCTGGCCATTGGCCTCCGCTGCTTCGATCATGGAGAGGGCGATGCGCTCTTTGACGCAGCCTGCCGGGTTCTGTCGTTCCAGCTTGGCCCAGACTGTTGCCACGTTAGGCTCAATGACTCGTTGTAAACGCACAAGGGGCGTGCGACCGATAAGCCCCAATACGTTATTGACCGTCAACCCTGGGAAATTTCCGTAGTTGTTCATAACGACCTCTGTATCCTATGCAGGGACGTGAAACTCTAGATCTTCTGGGTCACGTCCTCGGTTTCCAATGCTTCGATTTCGGCAAGGCGAGCTTCCAGCTCGGCGACACGATCTGTCAGCGCTTCCAGGCGCTCGACGGTTGTGTCGGGCATACGCTCGTGGTGTAGATCGGGCTGGCGTGGGCAGGAGACGCCGTCGATCTTGACCACCCGTCCCGGCACACCCACCACGGTGGCGCAGGCCGGCACCGGTTTGACGACCACGGAGCCCGAGCCAATCTTGGCCCCAGCTCCGATCTCGATGGGGCCGAGCACGATGGCGTTTGAGCCCAGCACTACCCCGTTCCCTATGGTGGGGTGGCGTTTGGTAGGCTCCATAGAGACACCGCCGAGCACGACACCCTTGTACATGAGCACGTTGTTACCGATCTCTGTGGTTTCGCCGATGACCACACCCATGCCGTGATCGATGAAGAAGCGACGCCCGATGGTTGCTCCGGGATGAATTTCGATGCCGGTAAGCCAGCGGGATAGGTGGGATAGGAGGCGGGCGAGAAAGTATAACTTGCGACACCAAAGCCAGTGAGCCATCCGGTGCATCCAGATGGCGTGGAGGCCGGGATAGGAGGTGAGAACTTCGAGCCAGCTGCGGGCCGCCGGATCTTTGGCGAAGACCGTTTCCACATCCTCACGGAGCAGTGCCAGGGGACCTGGCTGCTTCTTGACGGGGCCAGCCACCGCTCGCTCACAGGTGCACTCACCGCAACACCTGCCGCAAGGTAACGATGTCTCTTTTCCGCGTTGCATCTTTCCCTCAATCGTTGTCATCCCAACCATCCTTGCCATTCTTACAAAGAGAGACTACGTACATATTTTAGTAAACACCTGTCTGCATAATTTTAACCCAAGCAGCGTCGATGTCAATCGCAGGGCCGCGAAAGGAGCGGGCTGTAGCAGGGATCAGTCTGAGAGCAATCTATGGTAAAGGTTGGAATTGACACTCATAATCAAGTTAGTACAATTAAGGTCAGACAACCTGGAATCAACAGGCAGCCAAGCCAGTGCTAGGTTGACCTAGGTAACCCGAATCTACGTAAAGGAGTGGTCCATGAAAATAACCCTCACTCTCAATGGAAAAGAACGCGAATTTGAGACCCGGCCTAACGAAACTCTCTTCAATCTCTTGCGTCGCTCCGGCATTCGCAGTGTGAAATTCGGAAGCGAGGACGGCGCCGATGGTTACAGCGCCGTTTTGATGGATGGGCGGTTGCGCAACAGCATCCTTACTCTGGCGCCCCAGGCGGATGGCGCCGACATCCTGACCATCGAGGGCCTCAGCGGGCATCAACGACCCGGTTGGAACGAAAGGGCAGAGCTTCATCCCATCCAGCGGGCTTTTATCGAAACGGGCGCTATTCAGAGCGGCTATGATGCCCCTGCGTTGATGTTGGCGGCCAAAGCTCTCCTGGATCGCAACCCTGATCCCACCGAGGATGAGGTGCGCGACATGATCAGCGGTATTCTCTCTCGGGAGACGGGGCACGCGAAGCCGGTGGAAGCCATCCTCCGGGCCGCGGCCTATCTCCGGGGCGAGCCTCCGGCGTCTATTCAGGGCGAACCGGGGCACGAGATGTTCACCATGCCCGAGGATCTCTTCCCGCCACCGGCGGGACCGGTTCCATTGGAAGAAGGAGGTGCCCCCGGTGCCGCGCCCCCCGAGGTTCGCACCAAGGCCATACCCAAGGTTATCATCACCGAGGAGGCCGAGCGCTTCGCCGTCGTCGGCAAGCCTCTACCCAAGGTGGACGCGACCAAACTGGCCCAGGGGAAGCCAGCTTTTGTCGCCGATTTTGATCGCCCAGGCATGCTCTACGCCAAGATCTTACATAGCCCCTACGCTCACGCCCGTATCAAGGAGATCGATACTCGTAAGGCGGAGGCACTGCCCGGCGTCCATGCAGTGCTCACCTTCAAGAACGTGCCGCGCGTTGTCTATTCGACCGCAGGCCAATCCTATCCCATTCCGGGCCCGCTTGACTACGTAAGCTTTGACAATAAGGTCCGCTACGTGGGTGACCGGGTTGCTGCCGTTGCTGCAGAGAGCCCAGAGATCGCCGAGGAGGCGCTGGAGCTCATCGAGGTCGAATATGAGGTGCTGGAGCCCGTGCTGTCGTTGGACGAAGCCATGGCTGAAGGCGCCCCCGTCATCCACGATCAGGATGATTACGTCAACTTCGGCGAGAGTGATCCCACGAAGAATCTGGTCGCCCAGGTGCGTATCGATATGGGCGACGTCGACGGGGCCATCGAGGAAGCCGAATATGCATTTGAGACCACCGTCGAGACTCAGAAGATGAAGCACTTTCCTCTCGAGCCGTGGGTCACGCTGACCTACT
>JBNGDR010000190.1:0-4789 GCA_049975685.1 Anaerolineae bacterium | reverse complement strand
GAACGCTACGTGCGGCGCCAGAGCATACAGTTGTTCTCCATGAACACCTCCGCGTCGCCGCTCCGCTGCAGCGAGGTGAGCGCCGCGTGGATGGTGGTGAGCGACAGCAGGTAGAATTGGGGCGCTGCGAATTTCACACCGTAGTGAGCCGCCACAGTGCGCAGCACCTCCCCCGGCTCCTTCGGCGTCGTCAGGCTCTCCAGGGCGAGCGAGCGGATCTCGCGCAGCCGTTGGGTGTTGGCCTTCGCCAGGGGAGCCACGTCGGTCACCGGTTCCCCGTGGCCGGGGATCACGTTGGCGTACGCCAGCGTGGGGAGGCGCTCCAGCGTCTCCAGCCAGGCGTCCAGATCGTGGCAGAAGAGGATGGGGTGGCGGTCCAGCGTCTCCTGGGGAAAGAGGGCGTCGCCGCAGTAGAGGGTGGCGCCGCTGGCGATGCCCACCTGCCGGGGCGCGTGGCCTGGCAGGGGTAGAATTTCCAGATCGAAGCCGGCGATGGTGGTCTTCCCCGCCGTCAAGAGCCCGGCGACAGTGCCGCCTCGTTTCGCCAGGGTGAACTTGCTCCGCAGCGCCTCGATGGGTGCTGCACCTCCGTTGAGAAAGAGGGGCTCCAGAAAGGGATAGGCCACGAAGGCCGCCTCCAGCGGCGGGGCGTAGATGGGGATCTCGGCCCGCTCTGCCAGCCACCCGGCACCGCCGAAGTGATCGGCGTGTCCGTGGGTGATGAGGATGGCCGCCGGACGGGCCTCTAGGCCCTCCAGGGCGCGTAACACCCGGCGCGCCGCGTCCTTATCCAGCCCGGCGTCGATGACCAGGGCCTCCCCCTCGCGGGCGATGACGCCCACGTTGGAACCGCTGAGGTGAGCATAGGTGCCATTGCCGAAATCCTTCCACCGGGTCGCCACGTTATCTCCTTTCATCGCCTACGTCAAATGTCCCCCGTTTTGGCGGGGGACATTGTTGATCGTGTTGTTTGGTTACTCAGATACGTGAGCAGCGATGAACTTCTTCAGCCGCTTCGTGATCTGTCTTCGGGCCGTTGCCAGTTCGACGTCCTTTATTACGGCAACCTCTCCCGCCAGGAGCTGCAGACTCTTCCGATAAAGACGTTTGCCCCGCGTCGTCAGCCCTCTGTCGCGGGTCGTGCGCCGCCAGGCCAGATCCCGGAGGGACTCCGCCACCTTCATGGGATCCCCGGTGGCCAATTTTTCTCTCAAGAACTTGTGTCGTGTCCGGTGATTCTTGGGCAGCTTTTCGGGATCGTCGCCCAGCACCTCCCAGATCTCTTCCAATCTGGTTGACGTGAGGGCGTGCCGGACCAATCCATCGGCTTCATCCACCGGAACCAGGAGATTCGTCGGCGTCTTTCGGAGAATTTTGATGTTGTAGTAGCGTTTCGGTTCCTCGCCGGTCTTGACTTCCTCGAATCCCGTGACGACTCCGGCGCCCAATCTCGGATGTACGACTGCGTCCCCAACTTCAAATGTTTCCATCTATCCTCCCCTGAACCAGATCAACCAACCCCATTATCGATATTTCGATATATATCACTACGATATATTATACCAGCTTACTACCCTTTGTCAATCGGTGGATTTTTCTCTATCCACAGATTAACACAGATTTTCACAGATTGGGGAAGGGGGCGTTCACAGGCTGGCGCTCCCCCGGGACGGCTCTGGCAAGATCAAACTGGGAGATTGATCTTCTGGCCTCTCACGCCCAACTCGACGCGAAGAGCTCCGCCTGCTCCAGGACGGTGTCTGTGGCCTGGGCCTGCAGGTCCGGCGGGTAGCCGTGCCGCCGCAGGATGCGCTTGACGGCGATGCGGATCTTGGCCCGTGAGCTCTTTCTCACCGTCCAGTCGATGCTGACGTTCTGCCGCACCGCCTTGACCAGCTCGTGGGCGATGAAGGCCAGCTCTTTATTGCCCATAACCTCGACGGCGCTCTCGTTGGCCGCCAGCGCGTCGTAGAAAGCGACCTCTTCCTCGGTCAATCCCAGGGTCTCGCCCCGTTTCTGGGCCGCACGCATCTCCCGCGCTAGTTCGATCAGCTCGGTGATGACCTCAGCGGCGTTGATGGTGCGGTTCTGGTAGCGCTTGATGGAACGTTGCAACATCTCCTCGAAGGAACGAGCCTGGACGACGTTCTTTCCCCGGTGTGCCTGGATCTCGTCGTTGAGAAGCTTGCGCAGCAATTCCAGCGCCAGGTTCCTGTGGGGCAGCCGCTTTACCTCGTTGAGGAACTCGTCGGAGAGGATGGAGACGTCCGGCGTCTCCAGGCCCGCGGCCTCGAAGATGTTGATGACGCCGGGCGAGGTGACGGCACCGGAGACCAGCTGTTTGATGGCGCTGTCCATCTCCCCACGGCTCTTGCCCTGGGCTGTGGTGGCCTTGACGAAGGACGAGCGCACGGCCTGGAAGAAGGCCACGTCGTCGCGGATGGCCACCGCCTCGTCGGCCGGCATAGCCAACGCGAAAGCTTTGGAGAGCCGTGTGACGGCTTCTACGAAACGCTCCTTGCCATCTTTCTGTTGCAAAACGTGCTCCATGGCCGCCGGGATGACGGAGAGGCGCTGTACCGGCGTGCCGTCGTGAAAGGCGCTGTAGTCGAAGTCGTGCAGCAGTGCCTTGACGGTCTCGTACTCGGTGCGCATCAGCGCCACGGCCTGATCCTGCGCCTGGGCGGGCAGCTCGCCGTGGCCCGCGCGCGTGTAGTGCGCCATGGCTTCCTTGAGATAGGTGGCGATGCCCAGGTAATCGACGATGAGGCCACCTGGCTTGTCCTTGTAGACGCGGTTGACGCGGGCGATGGCCTGCATCAGCGTGTGGCCGTGCATAGGCTTATCGACGTACATGGTGTGTAGCGAGGGCACGTCGAAGCCCGTGAGCCACATGTCGCAGACGATGGCGATCTTGAAGTTGTCGTCGGGGTCCTTGAAGCGCTCCGCCAGCGCCTTGCGCCGCCGCTTGTTGCGCAGGTGGATCTGGTAATCCTCCGGGTCGCCGGCCGAGCCGGTCATCACCACCTTGAGCACGCCCTCGTCGTCGCGGGGACTGTGCCAGGCGGGGCGCAACTTGATCAGCTGTTTGTAGAGCTCGACGGCGATGCGGCGACTCATGCAGACGATCATAGCCTTGCCCTCCATCACCTCCTGGCGCTGCTCGAAGTGGCGCACGATGTCCGCAGCGACGCGCTCCAACCGCTGCTCGGTGCCCACCATGGCCTCCAGGCGGGACCATCTGCTCTTGAGCCGCTCCCGCCCCGGCAGGGCCTCACCCTCGGTGATGGCCTCGAAGTCGAGGTCGATCTGGGGCCGTCTGGCGTCGTCCAGACGCAGTTTCGCCAGCCGCGCCTCATAGTAGATGGGCACGGTGGCGCCGTCCTTGATGGAACGGTGGATGTCGTAGATGTCGATGTAGTCGCCGAAGACGCGCGGCGTGTTGACGTCGGTGGCCTCGATGGGCGTGCCGGTGAAGCCGATGAAGGAGGCGTTGGGCAGCGCGTCGCGCACGTACTTGGCGAAGCCGTAGCTGACGTAAGCCTCATCCTCGTGCTCCACGACGTGGGCGTCGAAGCCGTACTGGCTCCGGTGCGCTTCGTCGGCGATGAAGACGATGTTGCGCCGCTCGGAGAGCAGCTCGTATTCGCCGCTGCGATCCTCCGGCCAGAACTTCTGAATGGTGGTGAAAATAACGCCGCCCGACGCCACCCTGAGCAGTTCCTTCAGATGGTCGCGGCTCGCGGCCTGCCGGGGTGCCTGGCGCAACAGCTCCTGCCCGGTGGCGAAGGTGTCGAAGAGCTGATCGTCCAGGTCGTTGCGGTCGGTGAGCACCACCAGCGTGGGATTCGCCATCTCGGGTCGCTGGATGATCTTGCCGGCGTAGAAGAGCATGGAGAGGCTCTTGCCGCTGCCCTGCGTGTGCCAGATGACGCCCGCGCGCTGGTCGCCCGCGCGTGAAGCGGCTTCGACGGTGCTCTCCACGGCCTTATTGACGGCGTAGTACTGGTGGTAGAGCGCCGTCTTCTTCTCGATCCGCGGCCCATCGATCTGGAAGACGGTGAAGAAGCGAATTAGATCCAGGAAGTGCGCGCGCTCAAAGACGCCCCTGAGCAACACGCCCAGCTGGGGCTCGGCCTGGGACGACGGTCGATCCTCATCCTCGGGCAGACGCCACGGTTTGAACCACTCCCAGCCCGAGGTGAGCGTGCCCATGCGCGCTTCGGTGCCGTCGGCGATGACCAGCGCCTCATTGTAGGTCAACAGATCGCCGATGTCGGCCTTATAGGTCTGCAGCTGGTTGAAGGCACTCTTGAGGGTAGCGTTCTCGTCGGCGGGATTCTTGAGCTCGATGACCGCCAGCGGCATGCCGTTGACGAAGATGACGATATCGGGACGGCGATGGGTTCTGGCGTGGGTGGTGCGGTTGACGCCCGTGACGGTGAACTGGTTGACGGCTAACCAATAGTTGCGGCGCGGCTCCTCAAAATCGACCAACCAGACCTTGTCGTGCCGGGGTTTACCCTTCACGTGAAAGGTGACGTCCACGCCCTCGACGAGCCAGCGGTGGAAGGTGTGGTTGGCGGTGAGTGCGTTGGGGCCGGGCACCTGGGTCACCTTGCGTACCACCTCGTTGAAGACAGCGATCTGTGCCTCCTGGGGGATGTGGGTATTGAACCGGCGCAGCGCCGCGCGCAGCCGGCTCTGGAGCACGACCTCGGCGTAGCTCTCCCGCGCCGCGTGGGTCTCGCCGGGCGCGATATCGGGGCCGTAGTGTATTGCGTAGCCC
>JBNGDR010000189.1:0-4842 GCA_049975685.1 Anaerolineae bacterium | reverse complement strand
TTGGCGTCAAAATGAGGGTATCGGTCGTCATACCAGCCTACAATGAGGCGACACGCATCGGCAAGGTCGTGCGCGATGCACAGACGCACGCCGCCGAGGTCGTGGTTGTTGACGACGGCAGCACCGACGGGACCATTCGGGTGGCAGAAGAGGCCGGAGCACGTGTGATCCGACAGCAACATGAAGGTTACATCGCGGCCATCAAACGGGGATTTCGCGAAGCAGAGGGCGAGGTGGTCGTCACCATGGACGCCGATGGCGAGCATCAAGCCGCCGACATCCCCCGGCTCGTAGCTCCCATCGAGGAGGATCGCGCCGATCTGGTCTTGGGAGCACGGGCGGAGATCGCACGTCCCTCGGAGCGGTTTCTGAACTGGCTGACCAATTTCCGGGTGCAGGTCAGCGACTCCGGGACAGGCTTTCGAGCCCTACGGCACGACCTGGCGTTGAAGCTGGAGCTGCAAGGACGCTGCATCTGCGGCGTCTCGGTTCTGGAACCGGCGACCCTTGGCGCCCGTATCGTCGAGGTACCCATTACACTGAAGACCATCGACAAACCTCGACGGATCGCCTGGTATCATTTACCGCAGATATGGTACGTCCTACAATGGTTGGTAAAGTCGGGAAGGAGTCACGATTGAAGATATTGGTGACAGGTGGTGCCGGCTTCATCGGTGCAAACCTGGTGCGAACGCTAATCAACGCCGGACACACGTTGCGCGTGCTGGATAATTTCAGTGTGGGGCAGAGAACTCACCTAGAGAGGCTGGCGCTGGAGATCGTTGAGGGCGATATCCTGGATACCGGGACTGTTGCCCGCGCGGTTGAGGGTATTGACGGCATCGTACATCTGGCAGCGCAGACTGGGGTCCCCGGTTCGCTGGTCGATCCTCATCACGATTGTGAGACCAACGTCTTCGGCACCCTTAACATGCTGGAGGCCGCGCGTCACGCCAATGTCCGGCGCTTCGTCTTCGCTTCCTCCAACGCGCCGCTGGGCCGCCAACCTCCGCCGGCTACCGAGGATAAGGCCCCCTTGCCCATCTCCCCTTACGGCGCCAGCAAGCTGGCCGGTGAGGGATACTGCCTGGCCTACTATGGTTCGTGGGGATTGGGCACGGTGGTGCTGCGCTTTGCCAACGTCTACGGCCCCTACTCGGCGCACAAGAACAGCGTCGTCGCGAAGTTCTTCAAGGACATGCTCAATGAGGGTGAGATCACCATCGACGGCGATGGGATGCAGACGCGGGACTTCGTCTACGTGGGCGATCTATGCCGGGCCATTCAGCTGGCGCTGGAGAGCGACGTGAGTGGCGAGGTCTTCCAGATCGCGACGGGTGCGGAGACGAGCATCCTGGAGCTGGCGGAGCTGGTGCAGGAGGTCGCTGACCGCCCCGTTGAGACCCACCACGGCCCCACACGCCGGGGAGATATCCGCAAGAACTACTCGGCAGTGGGGAAGGTCGAGAGCATGCTCGGGTGGATGCCGGAGGTAACGTTAGAACGAGGATTGCAGACGACGTGGGCGTGGTTCTCGAAGCACGAACGAGGATCCGATCGAGCGTAGCCATTACGATCATTTCCATGACAGACGAAAAGCGTGCCGACCAACATGCCAACGGGCGTGAATCAGAGCAGGCGACCAACACCCTGGACGTGCGGCAGTTAGCCTCTAAAGTTCTTACCAGTTCCACCTTCAACATCAGTTCGTCAGCCATTACCCTGGTCCTTGGATTTACCCGCTCCGTAGTATTAGCTCGCCTGCTTCTGCCCGAGCATTTCGGTATTATGGCGCTGGCAATGTTCTTCATGAACCTGGCAGCTAGAATACAGGGGTTTGGTTTCGACTCTGCACTCATCCATCGCCAGGCCGATCGCGATGAGGTTATCTCAACACACTTCGTCTTACGCGCCAGCCTGGGCGTAGTCTTGGTTGTCGTGGCCCTCATCGCTGCGCCCTTTTTGGGGTACGCTTATCCTGAACAACCGGGGCTAGGACAGATCGTCATCGCCATTGCCGTCCTGGAGATGATCAAGTGCTTCAATGCAACGCCCCGGGTCTTACTCTCCAAGGAATTAAATTTCAAGCGCCTGGCATTCCTGGACGTCATGAGCTCCGTTGCGGCGTTTGCTGTCGCTGTTCCCCTGGCCTGGGGAGGCGCGGGCGTCTGGAGCCTGGTGGGAGAACAGGCCAGCGGTGTTCTGGTTCGCGTGCTGGGCCTATGGGTATTCAAACGCCCCTGGAAAATCTCTCTAAAAATCGATAGAGAGCTGGTCAAATGGTATTTTCGCTTCGGAGCCTATAACTTCTTATCCGCAAACTTGAATTTCCTTCTGGATCGGTTCGACGATTTCTGGACCGGCACGTTCCTGGGAAGCACCGCCCTGGGCTTCTACTCGAAAGCCTACGAATTCGCTCACTATCCACGCCGAGTGATAGCCAGCCCGGTAACGAGCGTCTTTTTCTCCACCTTCGCGAAATTACAGCATGATCGCGAACGCCTGTCCAAGGCCTTTTTCCGCGTCAGCAGCCTGGTAATCAGGGTAGGCTTCCTTTTTGCGGGCACCTTCGCTCTGATCACCCCCGAGTTCATCAAGATCTTTCTGGGTAATCAATGGGCACCCATGGCCTTTACCTTTCAGCTGATGTTACTCTACACCCTATTCGATCCTTTGCTTGTTATCGCCAGCAACTTAACGACGGCCGTAGGTGAACCCCAGGCCTTGACCAAGGTCAAGCTCCTTCAAATGGTATTCTTCGTGCCTGCGGTGGCTCTGCTGGGACATTTCTTCGGCATCGATGGTGTCGCGGTGGCTGCCGATCTTATGCTGATCTTGGGTATCGTCATTATCCTGCCCCGCGTGAGGCACTATGTGGATTTCTCAGCGCTGCGGATGATGGGTTACCCGACACTGGGCCTGATACTTGCGTTGGCGATTACACTACTCGTAGAGAGACAACTTCACCTTCCAAACGCCATCCTGGTTCTGATATCCAAAGCGATGGTCATGAGTATCGTGTATGGTATTATTTTGTTCGCATTCGAGCGTGAACAGGTGTTCAACAGCCTAAGACTCGTTGCCAGCCTGTTACCTCGTCGTGGTCAAGCCCTGAAGTCTTGATCCTCTGGAGTGTAAAATGGCTCAACAGCTGAAAGAAATTTACGAAGAGAAGTATCGAGGGAAAATCGGACAGAAAAGGCATTTGGCAATCTGGCACCAGGAAACCCTGAAAACCCTCACCACATTCGATAGAGATCAAAAAGTCCTGGAAATTGGTTGTGGCAACGGACGTCTGCTGGCACCGATAGCCGAATTGGGTTTTGACGCACTGGGAATTGACGTAGCCTCTGAAGCCGTAGAGCAGTGTCAAGAGAGGGGGCTGAACGCCAGGCAGGTAGATATTAGCCAAGGAATTCCATACAGGGAACAATTCGACATCTGTATTAGCGTCGAGGTCATTGAGCACGTCTTCGATCCTTACCACTTTCTGGCACAGGCTAACAGAAGTCTTAAGTCAACAGGTATAGCCATTATAACCACACCCAATTTTGGATACTACAGGTGGCGGTGGCAGTATCTACGGGGTATATCACCTTCTGAGATTCAGAATCCCTTCCACATCCGGTTTTTCACCGCCCCATATCTGAGTGAGATCGTTCGTCTGCAGGGTTTTGAAGTACTGAGGATGTACAGCCCGGTGCAAAGTTTCCAATGGGCCGAAAATGCGTTTCGGAAACTGGGATTGGGGTCACAATGGGAAACATTGACGCGGAGATGGGGCAAGACCCTCTTTACGATTCTGAAAAAGAGAACTCCCCCTCAATACGAGGATCTGATTCAGGTAACAAGAAAGAGAAATGAATAAGAATTATGGGAGATAAGTTGAAAGTCGCTTACACGATACCGATGTTCTCCCAGGAATGTACGGGGATGTACGCTCGCTTTCACGATGTGATCCACACATTGCAGGCGATGGACGATCCGCCGTGGGATTACGTCATTGTGCCCTTGCGTCGGTACTACGGGAAGCCATCACCGAAAGTACTATTCCAACCAGGAAGAGCATCCGCACGCTTCCTGAACTACCTACAAAATGTTGCCAGGGCCAGTCGAGAGGCTGATATTGTCCATATTATTCAAGGTGATTTCCCCTACTCTATGCTTGTCCCTTTCATTATCAGAAAACCCAAACCCATAGTCGCCGGCCCAAATGTCATAAGAGTGGGCATCAATCCTGAATGGATCATACATAAACAAGGAGAATTTGACAGTCGTTACCAGGAGATCTTGGTACGACTGGGGCTGTCGATCCATAGTTGGAACCGGTTAGTTTTCCATCGCAAGTCTCCCTTCTCGGCTTACTTTGAACGTATCCTTGTGTTCAAAGGATATTACCCTCTGGGTTTAGAATTAGGTGGCATGGAGCAGAGAAAACTTGAGGTTCTTCCTTCGGGCGTACGGACTGATATCTTCCAACCTGCCGGAGAGAAAATCGACTTTCCATCGGACTTCAGCATATTGTACGTGGGGGATGCTCGACGCCTATACCTGAAAGGTTTCGACATATTTGTGGCGGCAATGAGTGGATTAAGAGATAAGGGTGTTCCATTCCGCGCCTACGTCTTAGGGAGAACAAACACCGAGACCGAGAAACTCATAGAAGATCATGGTTTGAGTGAGCAGGTAGAACTGCTGGGAACTGTACCACGCGCACGCCTGGGCGCATATTACCGGGGGGCAGATGTCTATGTATGCCCGTCGCGATATGAAGCCGACAGCACCACGGCCACCGAATCTCTGGCGTGTGGCACGCCGGTCATCGGTACCGACATCCCCGGC
>JBNGDR010000188.1:0-4879 GCA_049975685.1 Anaerolineae bacterium | reverse complement strand
GACACTATATGTAGATTCTTCGCGACCAAAATCACTAGATGTAGGGGATGATCTACTAAAACTCCGAGTTTTTGGACCTTTTTTCAGCAGAGTCAGAGTTGGGATTCTAAATGGGCCGCTTGGCTTGATCAAATCATTAGATGTAGTGGGTGATCCCGCCAGAAATCCGATTTTTCAGTTCGGTAATACAGAACAGAAAGGAAACCTATGACCGCAGAATGGCGGCTTCTATTAACCGGTTATCGTAGCGCGGCCGAGAATATGGCGGTGGACGAGGCTGTGCTGCGACACGTCGTTGAGGGCGATGCGCCCCCCACCGTCCGGTTCTACGGCTGGGATCCCTCGGCGGTCTCCATCGGCTACTTTCAGGGCATCGAGCAGGAGGTTGACCTTGAGGTGTGCCAGGAACAGGGGGTGGCCGTCGTCCGGCGGCTCACCGGCGGCGGCGCCGTCTACCATGACCGCGAGGGCGAGATCACTTACTCGCTCATGGTCTCAGAGGATTCCCCCGGCATTCCGAGAAAGATCACGGATTCCTACGAGCTTCTGTGCCGGGCCCTGGTCCTGGGATTTGAGCAGCTGGGACTTCCGGCCCGGTTCCATCCCATCAACGACATCCTCGTCAACGGCAAGAAGATCTCGGGCAATGCCCAGACGCGCCGCTTTGGGGGCGTCTTGCAGCACGGGACTCTGCTTTGCACCGTCGATCCCCAACGCATGTTCTCCCTGCTCAAGGTGCCCAGCGAGAAGATCCGCGACAAGCTCATCCAGGGTGTTGAGGAACGGGTCACCTCCATCCAGCGCGAATTGGGCGAGGTGGACACCGACACCGTGACGCAGGCCATGATCGCGGGGTTCGAGACCGTGCTGGACGTACGCCTGGTGGAGGGTACACTCAGTGCTACGGAGCTGAATCAGGCAGCCCAACTTCGAGAGGAGCGCTATGACAACCCAACGTGGAACTTTAAGCGCTGATCATAAGATACCCGGCGGCAAATTGCTGCGCGTGCGGCTGACGCTCGGGGGCCCTGCCGGGTCGCCGATGATTCAGAGCATCCACATCACCGGCGACTTCTTCATGCACCCTGAGGAAGCTATTGAGTCGCTGGAGGCCATGCTCACCGGCGCCCCCTTTGCCGAGGACGCCGTCCGCGAGCGGGTGCGAAGCTTCTTCTCCGGCGAGGTGGAGGTCATCGGCGCCGATGTGGAGGGCGTCGTCACCGCCATCATGAAGGTCTCCTGATCGTGTTACTCAAGACTTATACCCCACATCCGCGCTTCCCCGCTATCTCGCTCTCTGGGTCGGCGTGCGAGATGCGGTGCCGCCACTGCAACGCAGCCTATCTGGGCGGGATGCTCGCTGCCGAAACTCCGGCAGCGTTGTTGGAGATCGCTCGCCGCTTGCAGGCCGAGGGCGCCGTGGGCGCTCTCCTCAGCGGCGGCTCCGACCATCGCGCTCGAATCCTCAATCTGGATCGTTTGCTCGACGCTGTCCGGCAGGTCAAGGCCGAGACCGATCTTATCCTCAACCTCCACCCCGGGCTGCTGGACGCGGAGACGGCCCGGGCACTGGCGGTGGATTTCGTCTCCCTGGAGATCCCGGATGACGAGATAATTCACGAGGTCTTCAACTTCGACGGCAGCGTGACTGATTACTGGGATACCTACCGTTATTTGAGCGACGCCGGGCTGGAGGTCGTGCCCCACGTCTCCGTCTATACCGGCGATGAGGATAAGTTACTGCACCCCCTCACTTCGTTGGGGCTGGACACCCCCGAGGTCATCGTCGTTATCGTCTTCTCGCCCACCGCCGGTACCGCGATGGCCGACGTCCCGCCGCCCACACCTGACGCCGTCGGCGGCGTCATCGCCCGCATCAAGGCGCTCTTTCCCGCTAGCGAGATCTCCCTGGGTTGCATGCGCCCGCGCACGAAGGGCCTGCGTGCTGCGATAGAAATGGCGGCGTTGGAGGCCGGCGTGACGCGCATGGAGATTCCCTCGCGTGAGACTCTATGCTACGCCCGGGCGCAGGGTTACGAGATCCGCAGTTTCGATGCCTGTTGCGCACTGCCAGCGCGCTTCGAGGTGCGCGCCGAGCATCACCAGAGGGTGGGCAAGAGGTAGAGCCTGATCCTCAATATTCCAGCTCACGGCTGAGCACCGTGAGGGCCAGCAACGTCGTGCGCCCTACCCGCCCCATTTTCTCCGGGTCGATGCTCTCAAATGTATCGGCAGGAGTGTGAGCAGTTTCGTCGGAGCCGTCCCAATGGACGTAGAGGGTCAACGCCGAGCGACCGCCATACCCCAGTTCGACGGGCATGATCCCGTAATGCGGACCCCGGCCGCGCGTGGTTGTGGGGACATCCAGCCGATCGGCCGCCTGCTGGAAGAGCTGCATCAGACGGTAGCTACTTCCTTCGCCTAGGGCGATGGCTTCACCCCGACCCGCGCCGACACCGCTCAGCTCGATGACTGCCTCCACGTTCAAAGACCGGAAGTAGGCATTGAAACCCGTGACGTTGGTCACGCTCAGTCCATCGTATCGCTCCCCGTCGGGCCAGGCAACAAAAACCACGGTTCGTTTTGGGGGATAGGGGCCCTCCTGGAGGGCGCGAGCGATCTCCAGCATCGCCGCCACACCGCTGGCGTTATCGTTGGCGCCAGGATAGAGCGTACCGTCGAAGCCTACCCCAAGCCCATCGTAGTAGGCGCTGACGATAATGGCCTGGTTCGAAAGTGGATCCCCCGGTCGTAGCTTTCCGGGCGTTGAGCTCCCCGAACCGGCCTCCATTGCCGAGCCGGTACCGGGAATGTAACCCACAATCAGGGGATGGTTGCTCAAGACCTCTTCCTTTTTGATCTCCATACGCACTGCCACGCCCGGTCCAGTCATCGCTACTTCACCTGGCTGCAAGCTGTTCGACAGGCGATCCAGCTCGGCTAGACTACTTCCCGCTGTAGCCAGAAGACGCTCCGCCACCTCCGGCGTGATGAAGAATGTGGGGGGCATGTTCTCACCATACGACCAATGTGGGAAGAGCAGGCGACGGCGCAGCAGGTCGCGATCTTCGGTCACGACCAGCGTGCCCTGGGGTACGAAGGTGTTGACGCGCCACAATTCGTCCTCACGAATCAGAAATACCCTATCCGCTATATCGTAATTACGAAGACCGTAAGGATCATTGCTCTGTGAGAGTTCACCAATACTGGTAATGGGTCTACTCCGTGCGGATTCGGGACCTTCCTCCTCAGAAAGCCCGGGGATGGGACCGGTAGTCAGGCCCATAACCCGGCCTTCGCTTTCCAGATGGAGGCGAGATTGCGATAAGTGGAAGACGAAATCCTCGCGATAGGTCAACGCCTCGACAATGTCGCCCTGTTCATCCAGAATCGCCAGGCGCGGCGCGGCGGTCAGATGCGTCGTGGATCTCTCCACTGCCCTAACGTAGGTCATCTCCTCGCCGCCTGGTTGTAACCCCAGCTCTTTCATCTGATCGGCGATGTATGTCGCAGCCATCTCCAGGCCGGGTCTTCCCGTCTTGCGCCCGCCATATTCGGGGGAGGACAACACCCGCACGTGTTCCATGGCCCGTTGAACATCAAACTCTTCCGCCTGTTCCTGGTATACGACCACAGGGGCGGTGCTCTGCAAGGCCCACACCAGAACCAGTGCAGCCGCTCCCGCCGCCAGGAGAGTGTACCTGTTGAACAGACGGCTTAGATTCACACGTCCCTCGATGAGAAAACGACGGAGTCCCTCACCCCACACGTTGAAGGTGACGATGGCCAGGAAGAAGGCCAGGCCCGGATACCAGGCCATCCAGGGATAGCTCCGCCACCAGTCGCGAATCGTCGCCAATAGCGATCCCCACTCCGGTACGTCAGAGAAATAGACGACGACGGGGACCATCCGTCCCACTTCGGCGATCTCGACCTTGAAGCCCCCGCCCAGGAAAACGTTGAGGAACCCCAGTTCGGCGAGCAACATCAGAACCCCACCCATTTCCAGTACCGCCAGCACCAGCAGCGAAGCCAGTAGGTTGGGTAGTATGTGCCGGATCAGGATCTGTAGGGTTCGCGCCCCCACGCCCCGCGAGGCCTCAATAAAGAGCCGGGGTTTGATACTCAGCACCTGGCTTCGTACAAACTGTGCCACCTCTCCCCATCCCACCACGCACAACGCGATCACGAAGATCGACACGCCCTGTTCGATCCCCAGGGCCTGGATAACGATCATCGCAAAGAGCGTATACGGGAAGGCCGCCCATACACCGATAGCACCGGTGATCAATTTGTCGAACCAGCTCTCCTGGAACCAGCCTGCCAGCATCCCCAGCACGGTGCCCAACAGCAGCCGTGCCACGGTGCCCAGAAGAGCCAATGTCAACGTTTGACGGGCTCCCGCCAGAACCAGCGCCCGGAGATCCCGGCCCAGATGATCGGAGCCCCAGGGGAAGGCCGAAGAGGGGGCAAAGGGTGGGGCGGCAATCTCTCCCTCAATAATCTTGACGCCGTGGATTTCGTAAGGATTGGCGCTGCTCCACTGTTCACCAAAGATCGCCAGGGCGAGAAGGCTGAGGGCTAACAACGATCCTATAACCAAGGCCGGATTACGCGCAGCCTGGCGCAGCGTCCACCGAAAACGGGAGGGTCTGACCCTGCGTGAACTCTCCTCATCCTCTTCGGTGTCCGTGCTCACCGGCAGGGGGCGCAACGATGGCGTTTTGTGTTGCATGCCCGGCAGCCAACCACGAAGATCCTCCCACCAACCGCGCAGCATATCCCGCCATGCTGCCAGACGTTCACGCCAGCTTCTCCATTCCCGTCGTGTCTCTTCTTGCCCTCGATCGCGGAGGCGTGGATCTAGAAGCGGATAGAG
>JBNGDR010000187.1:0-4885 GCA_049975685.1 Anaerolineae bacterium | reverse complement strand
CCCTCTACGTCTTGCAAGCGGTGGAGGGGCTGGGTACCGGCGTCGAGGTCCAGTACGTCACGCCCGTGCCGGGTATGGCTTACGAGGAGGTCTGGCGCGAACGGGCGGAGGCCGTCGGGGAGCGTCCCCTCTTCCTCACCCACCTCTACCACTGGTCGGAGTGGGAGTTCGTGCCCTTGGGCGGCGGATATCGTCTCTTCCGGCGCCCGCTGACGGCGCTCCCCGCCCATCTGGATTATACGCCGCTGGAGGCCGAGCTGGGTCCCATTCAACTGCTCGGATATAAGCTCATGGGGGAGCCCCGACCGGGTAATACCTTCGAGGTGCAACTGGCCTGGACGGCGACGGGACCTCAGGAGCCGCCCCCTTCTTTCACCGTGCGCTTCTTTGATCCAGAGGGTAACTTTCTTGCTCACACCGATCGCTTTCTGGGGAGCGACACGGCGCCGGGCGAGGTGCGCTTCACCCAGCTGACGCTGCGCCTGCCACCGGATCTGCGGGGTGATCTCGTGCGCCCCGTCGTGGGCGTCTATACCGTCGTCGAGGGGCAGTTTGAGACTCTGGGCGAGGTGGCCCTGCCCGACCTCGCCGTTGAGGGTCGTCTGCCGACGCTAACCACCGAGCAGATCCATCCCGGCGTGGTACTGGGCGCGGGCCCCTTCCTCCGTGGCGTCGATTACGACGTGCGGGGCGAGGAGATCACCGCTTACCTGCATTTCTGCGGGCCGGGGCGCGGGCTGCTGGTGCGGGGTCACGAGCGCGAGGTTTTCCTCCCCGGCCTACGTCCGGGAGAGTGCCGGACGGTCTCGCTGCCGGTAACGCTCGCACCAAACGGGCGACCCGCCGTCACCTTTGCGCGTCCCGATGGCGGTATGGCCCGTCTCCTGGCGTGGCCCCTGCCGAAACCCCAGCCGGAGGATCGTTACGTGCTCTTCGGGGACGAGATGGTGCTCGTGGGCGCGGAGACCGCCGAGCGGGGTGGTCAGTTTGTTGTGGATCTACGCTGGCGTTCCGTGCGCCCGCTGATCGACGATTACGCCGTCAGCGTGCGGCTCCTCGCCGATGACGGCAGCGAGCTGGGATCGCCTCATGACATGCAGCCCGCGCTCAGCACTATCCCCACGCTCAAGTGGGTCGTGGGAGGGCTGGAGATACTCGATCCCCATCCCTTCACCCCGCCGGAAGTCGCGCCCGACGCCGTCATCGTCACCGTCTACGAACGCTTCCGCCTGACCCCGCTCTTGACCACCGGTGGTGACAGTGTGACAATTCCGCTACGATGATGGAAATTTTCTTGTTTTATTGCCCACAAAGGTGGCGCTAATAATGTCGATTATCAACGTCCCAATCCCTGCTCACAGCTCACGGCTCTCCGCTCTCCGCTCACCCAAATCCGCGTTTGCCTTCTCTTCCTACCGTGCTACAATGTTAGAGGTCATCTTACGGAGAGGTGCATGGTAGAAGAATCCTCCATACCTGAGCTTTCATCAACTGCCCAACGTCGTGAGGCTGAGCTCAAGTCCCTATATCTTATCGCTCAGGCTGTCAATTTCACGATGCCTATTGACGACATTCTGGAGCTCATCTACACCCAGCTCCAGCGTGTCATGCCCACACCCAATTTCTACATCGCTCTCACTAACCCCGATGGTAGAACCATGTCCTTCGCCTTCTACGTGGAGGACAGCGCCCGCCGCCGTCCCGACTGGGAGTGGTCCATCGAGGAGAGCCTTACCGGCTTCATCGTGCGTTCCGGCGCCCTCATCCGCACCTCTGACTATCTGGAGGAATGCGAGGCGCGGGACGTGGAGCCGCGAGGGAAGCCGGGCCAGTCCTGGATGGGCGCGCCCCTCCTGGGCCGGGATGAGACCATCGGTGTGATGGTGGCTTCGGCCTTCGATCCGGATCTCACCTTCTCCGAGGAGGACGAGAGCTTCTTTGTGACGGTGGCCTCCTATACCGCCTCTGCCATCGAGCGGCGGCGCCTCTACGAGGGTCTGGAGACCCGGGCCCGCCAGCTGGACACCCTCAACGACATCGGTCAGCTTCTGGGATCGAGCCTGGATATCGAGGAGGTGCTCCAGATGGTGGTGCGCAACGCTGCCCAGCTTCTGGACGCGGAGGCCGGATCGCTGTTGTTGTTAGACGACGACAGCGGTGACCTGATCTTCCGTATCTCCAGCGGGCCGGAGGCCCATCGGTTGCTGGGGCTTAAGGTGCCCGCCGGGAAGGGTATCGCGGGCGTTTGCTTCGCCGAGAACAGATCCATCATTGTCAACGACGCCCAGCACGACGAGCGCTGGTACCGCTTCTTCGATGAGAACGCCGAGTTCGTCACCCGTTCCCTCATCGCCGCCCCCCTCAACGCTCGCGGACGGACCATCGGCGTCCTGGAGGTGCTCAACCACCAACAGGGACGCCCCTTCACCGACGAAGACGTGGAACTCCTGGAGTCCTTCGGCTCCCAGGCTGCCGTCGCCATCCAGAACGCTCGCCTCTTTACCATGACAGATCAGGCGCTCCAGGCCCGCATCGAGGAGTTGACCACGCTCCAGTACATCGACCGGCAGCTCAACGCGACGCTGGACTACGACGAGGTGATGGAGGTCACCCTCTCGTGGGCCATCCGCATCACGGGAGCTGCTATCGGTCTCATCGCCGCGCTCCACGAGGATGAGGAGGTGGGCAAAGGGCTGCACCTTCTGGCCTATGACGGCTATCCCGAGGAGATCGTCGGGCCGTATGCCTCTGACGAGCTCTGGCCCCTGAACCAGGGGCTGGTGGGGGAGACGGTGCGGATGGGAGAGACGATACTGGTCAAGGACGTCACCCGGCGCCCCGAGTACGTGGAGGCCGTGCCGGGTATGCGGACCCAGCTCAGCGTTCCCATCCGCCGTGAGAACCGGGTCATCGGCGTCATCGCCCTGGAGTCGCCCGATCCCACCACCTTCACCGAGGAGGAGGTGGAGTTCGTGACCCGGCTGGCCGACCACGCGGCCATCGCCATCGACAACGCGCGCCTCTTCCGCGAGGTGCAGCTGGCCAACCAGGCCAAGACGGAGTTCGTATCCTTTGTCTCTCACGAGTTCAAGCAACCGATGACCTCGATGAAGGGGTACACGGATCTGCTGATAAAGGGTATCGGCGGCCCGCTCAACGATCAGCAGCAGCAGTTCCTCAACGTCATCCGCTCCAACGTCCAGCGCATGGACCGGCTGGTGAGCGACCTGCTTGATATGTCGCGCATTGAGGCGGGACGGCTACGGCTGGAGATGTCCAGCGTGGAGCCGGCGTTGGTGGTGGAGGAGGCCGTGCAGTCCTTTGAGCAGGCCATCACCCAGAAGAACCAGACTCTGGAGGTGGAGGTGGCGCCCGACCTGCCCACCATCTACGGCGATCGAGGACGTCTGGTCCAGGTGCTCACGAATCTGCTCAGCAACGCCAATAAGTATACGCCCGAGGGCGGAGAGATCACCCTGCACGTTGACCGCTGGGACGTTGACGGCAGATCCTACGTGCGGTGGCGCCTGCGCGACACGGGCATCGGGATGACACCGGAAGAGATGGACAGACTCTTCACAAAGTTCTTCCGGTCGAACAACCCGGAGGTGCGCAACGTCAAGGGCACGGGGCTGGGGTTGGTCATCAGCCGCAGTATCGTGGAGATGCACGACGGTCAGATGTTCGTTGAGAGTGAGGAGGGTCGCGGCAGCACCTTCACCTTCGCCATTCCTGTGGAATCACAGGGGCCGGAGGAAGCGCCGTCCGCACCGTGAACGAGATTACTTTTGCCTGAGGAGGCTGAGATGGTGCACGAAGAAGGACACTTTCGAACCCACGACGGACTCGAACTTTACCGGCAGGCATGGTTGCCCGAGGGTGAACCCAGGGCTAACCTGGCCGTTATCCACGGTGTGGGCGAGCACAGCGGGCGATACGCAGAATTGGCCGCCTGGTTCAACGACGCCGGTTACGCCATCTACACCTTCGACCACCGGGGACACGGCAAGTCGCCGGGGCAGAGAGGACACATCGACGCCTGGAGCGATTTCCGAGAGGACGTCCGGGTCTTTCTGGGGCAGGTCCGGGAAGTCTCTCCCGATCTCCCCCTGTTCCTGGTAGGGCACAGCATGGGGGCGCTCATTGTCCTGGATTACGGTCTCCGTTACGGGGAGCAGGACTCCGGGGAGCTGCACTCCCTCCAGGGCATCGTCGCTTCAGCGCCGCCGCTGGATTGGGGGGACTCCGTCTCGCCCATCACCATCTTCCTCGGGAAGGCCCTCTCTTCGGTGTTGCCCAGGATGCAGATGAGCTCCGGCCTGGACGCGGCGGGCCTATCCCACGACGAGGAGGTAGTCGAGGCCTACCGGTCGGACCCGCTGGTGCACGGTCTTGTCAGCCCGCGCTTCGGCGCCGAGATGGACCGCACCATGCAGGCGACCCTGGCCGCGGCGGAGTCCTGGCCCGCACGTATGCCCCTGCTCATCATCCACGGTTGCGCCGACCCCATCTGCCCGCCGGAGGCGAGCCGCCACTTCTTCGAGCGCGCGGGCGCGGAGGACAAGGTGCGCCATGAGTACGCGGGCTTCTTGCACGAATCCTTCAACGAGGTGGGGCGGGAGCAGGTCTTCGAAGATCTCAAGACCTGGCTGGAAGCGCACCGGGCGTGAGGCCGGTTCTCACCGCGAAGACGCGAAGATCGCCAAGGGCAGAGGGGCTTTTGGCAGATTTATTCACGTAGGTAAGCGGTCGGACTTCAAAGAGTTGGCACCGGGCGGAATTCTCCGCCCGGTGTTTTTGATCCTCTCACCTTCGACCCCATAGTACCATCCCTTTCCACAAAGATAGGCACGGGGCATGGAAATCTCGCGCACAATCCAAGCAA
>JBNGDR010000186.1:0-4909 GCA_049975685.1 Anaerolineae bacterium | reverse complement strand
GAATACTCTCCGTATAATTGTAGGGTTCACGAGGTGTTTGGCAATGGTATCATAGATCGCCAGCCTGGAAAGCCTCTGGGGGCGCAGAAAATACAGTTTCCCTATTAGCCGAATTCTTTGAGAAACTTCTGGAGGTTGTGCCGTACAGCATAGGCGGCGGCTTCGGCGCGATTGGTCAGGTTTAGCTTGGAGAGAATACTGCTGACGTAGTTGCGTACCGTTCCTTCACCGAGGTAAAGTACCTTGGCGATCTCCTTGTTTGTCTTGCCCTTGGCGACCTGACCCAGCACGCGCAGCTCCTGTTCCGTTAGATCATCGAAGGCGGCGGCCTGTTCCTGGCGCGCGGCTTGTCTCACCCTTTCCAGTACACGTTGGGTTACGGCGGGATCGAGGAGGGCTTCGCCACGACCAACGCACTCGATAGCGTTGACCAGATCGTCGCTGCCCACCTGCTTGAGTACGTATCCGGCCGCTCCGGCGCTGATAGCATCGAAGAGCATCTCGTCCTCTGCGTAGGAGGTGAGCATAATGACGTGGGTGTCCGAGTTTTCCTCCGTGATCAACTTGCAGGCCTCAATGCCGCTGGTGCCCTGCAGGCGGATGTCCATCACAACGATGTCGGGGTTGTGGAGGCGCGTTTGCTCCAGTGCCTCCTTGGCGGAGGCCGCCTCACCGACCACGACGAAATTCGGGTAGCGGCTGAGGAGGGCGCGCAGACCAAGACGCACGACCTCGTGATCGTCAACAATTAGAATGCGTAGTATGTCCATAGGAACCTCAATAGGGTACAGTCAAATGTAATCTTACGCCCTCATTGGGGGCGCTGTCGATTTTTAATTTTCCGTCCAGCAATCGGGTACGTTCTCGAATGTTACGTAATCCGTAGCCCTTGCTCAGCAGCAGCCTCTCCATCCCAACGCCGTCATCAGCGATAACGAGATCTAGGGCATCGGGACCATACTCGAGATCGATCCGCACCTGCTGGGCGTGGGCGTGGCGGGCAGTGTTGGTTAGAGCTTCGCGCACGATCTGAAAGACATGCCGGCGTCGTTCCATCGTGAGGGGATGGGGCGTGTCCCCGTCTACGTTAAGCATAGTCTCCAGTAAGGTGTTGATGTGAAAATCACGCAAGAGACGACGAATACCCGACTCCAGATCGTCGTCGGGCATGTCGCTGCGGAGATCGAAGATATAGCGCCGGATGTCCTGGATGGTCTGATTCAGGCTATCCAGGATGCGGCGTAACTGGGACTGGGCCTTGGTGGGATCGGTGGAGATGTAGTGTTGCACGCCTTCTAGCATAAGGCCGGCAGCATAGATAGATTGGATGATCCCATCGTGTAACTCGCGGCTGATGCGTTCTCGATCTGCGGAGAGGGCCTGTACCCGCTCCACGCTCTCGATCCATTGTTCGATCTCTCTCTGTACCCGGGTCAGGGCCAATGCGAGCCCCAGCATCCAGAAAAGGCCGACCAGTGCCCATAACAGGTGAGGTGATACAGGGGACCAGCCTTTGTTGATGAGGGATGCCGGGAAAAAGGGCGCTGCCGGCACAATAAGGAAGTTGAGGGCTCCAAAACTCGCTGCTGAGGCCTCTATGAAGCGCAGGTAAGAACGAATACGTCCCCGCCATTCGGGTGTCAAGGTCTCGTAGCTCTGACGCCGGATTCCGATCCCGGTGAGCAGTCCTCCCGGAAGAGCCAGTGTGTACCGGATCAACACTTCGGCGGTGGAAGCTGCGCGTGCCATCGGTGCCTCGCTCAATACGATCACTACTCCGAAGAGCACGACCCAGACCAGGTGCGTGGTGGCAAGAATAATCCGCGTCCTCGTGCGGGCCGTATCCTCCGGCAGAAAGGTCTGGATCCCGAAGGCAAGCAGGTAGGCGTACCCGAAACCCAGGATTGCGGTTCGAATAAAGAGGGGCAGGAGGCTCTCTCGGTTAAGGTTGGGTGCCAGCAGATCATTCCAGGCGACAGCGGCTTCACACAGGGCGAAGATGCCTAACCACGATAGTCTTCTCGCCAGTAAGATGCGACGACTCCGGTATTGTAGGAAGACCACCGTTAGGCTCAAGACGAAGAAGGCTAGCCCATGGAAAAACTGGCCCAGAACGGTCCAGGTTGTCATCGATTCCTCACATCCTCAGTATACCACAGCTGGTACAACCTTCAACTGAGATGTCAGACAGCTGTAACGTATCTTCCGAGAGCGAAATTCATCTTTCCGGATTTGTCAGGCTTCTCGAATTGAGTACAATAGTCCCGGAAAGATTCATCGTGACAAACATAGACCTTACAACGAGGAGGAGATTGTGAAGATAGCTGTTTTGACAGGTGGCGGCGATGTACCCGGTCTGAATCCAGCCATCAAGGCTTTGACTTATCGCGCGATCGAGGATGGTCATGAGGTCATCGGCTTCCGTAGGGGGTGGGCCGGACCTCTTTCCTATAATCCTGATGATCCCGAGGGCTCACGACAGTGGATCATGCCCCTGAACAAGATCAACACCCGGCGTATTGACCGTGAGGGCGGGACTTTTCTCCATACCTCGCGGACAAATCCCAGTAAAATGAAGGTCACCTACGCGCCCGAATATCTGAAATCGGCCCTGGAGGATCACGATGAGGAGGAGATCGTTGATTTGACGCCTTACGTCTTGAAGACGCTGGAGGCGTTGGAGATCGACGTCCTGGTCCCCATTGGTGGAGAGGATACCCTGGGGTACGGAGCACAGATCCACCGCGAGGGCTTTCCTGTGGTCAGTATTCCCAAGACCATGGATAATGACGTTTTCGGGACGGATTACTGCATTGGTTTCTCCACGGCTATCACGCGCAGCGTGACATTTATTCACCAGCTACGTACCTCCATTGGCTCCCACGAGCGTCTGGGCGTCGTGGAGCTCTTCGGACGCCATTCCGGTGAGACCGCGTTGGTCTCTTCCTATCTTTCGGACGCGGATCGTTGTCTGATCTGTGAGGTCCCCTTTGACCCCGAGCGGCTGGCCGAGATGTTGGTGCAGGACAAGGCGGCGAATCCCAGCAACTACGCCATTGTGGTGGTTTCCGAGGGTGCCAAGGCCATCGGTGGTGGCATTGTTGAGTGGGGAGAACCTGACGCCTACGGGCATCGCAAGTTGGGTGGCGTGGGACAGCAGGTGAGTGACATGCTGAAGAGGTATACGGGCGAGAACACCATCTATCAGCAGCTGGGCTATTTGATGCGCTCGGGGTCTCCCGATTCCCTCGATCTGATGGTGGCTCGGAACTATGCCAACATGGCTATGGATCTTATTACGGAGAAGATCTTTGGGCGCATGGTTGCCCTGCGCGATGGGCAATACTCCAGCGTCGTGGCGGATGCCCCACTGCTGGGTGAGAAACAGGTGGATACCGATCAACTGTATGACGTCGAATCCTACCGGCCCAAGATCCGTCACGTCCATCGCATGCCGATGTTCCTGTATTAGAGGTTTCAGAATGGCGGGTCAAACCCGCCATTCTCTATTTGAACACTAGGTGATAGGTTGCGAACCTGAAGTCTACATGGGAGGGAGGTTCTTATGCATCGCATTGCTGTATTGACCAGTGGTGGAGACGGTCCAGGGCTTAATCCCTGTATTCGAGCGGTAACTCGTACGGCCCTCAAGGAGGGGCTGGAGGTTGTTGGCGTTCGCTGGGGATACTGCGGACTCGTCCGAGACGATATGCTTACTCTGACCAGCCGCGACGTAGGTGGTATTTTGAACCGGGGTGGGACGTTCCTGGGGACGGCTCGATGTCCTGAATTCAAGGACGTCAAGGTTCGTCGCCAGGCCATTCGGCATCTGAATCAGCGTGCTGTAGATGGGCTCATCGTTATCGGTGGAAATGGCTCGCTGGCTGGTGGGTTGGCGTTACACAAGATGGACATTCCCGTCATTGGTATTCCGGCCTCCATCGACAACGACATCGATGGGACGGACATAGCGGTGGGTGTAGACACGACGCTCAATACCATTCTGGACGCCATTGACCGGATCAAGGATACGGCGTCCTCTCACCAGCGTGCCTTTCTGATTGAGGTGATGGGGCGCGATTCCGGTTACCTGGCCCTGCAGAGCGGCCTTGCGGGAGGCGCGGAGCTCATCCTCGTGCCCGAGCGTGAGGGACCCACGCTGGAGGAAATTGCCGATGAGGTCTTGGATGCCTATATGCGCGGCAAAGGCTACTGCATCATCGTCATTGCCGAGGGCTGGGAGCCCGGCACCCGTTCCGTGGCCGACTACCTGCGCTCGCGTAAGGATG
The DNA here is from genome assembly GCA_049975685.1 of Anaerolineae bacterium. Classification (GTDB taxonomy): domain Bacteria; phylum Chloroflexota; class Anaerolineae; order B4-G1; family SLSP01; genus DAOTVC01. Next base: position 620 of record JBNGDR010000186.1, on the reverse strand, counting down.
ATCTGGGGTTCGACGTCCGGGTCACGGTTCTAGGTCACATCCAGCGCGGCGGACGTCCTTCTAACTTTGACCGCACCCTCGCGACGCGCATGGGAGCGGCGGCAGTCAAGGCCTTGCTTGCGGGTGAGAGCGGCCAGATGGTCGCCTTGCACGGTGGGAAGATCGAACTCTTCCCGATAGAGGAGGCCGTGAAGCAACTCAAACCCCTCGATCCCCGCCTGCTTGAGTTGGCCGAGATCATGGACTGAATCTGACGCTCATAAGCAAAAGATCAGGTGGGACGCACTTGGCACCTCGGGCTGGGGGCTTTTAACGCTGCCCCTGGCTTGATCCCCAACGCTAAAGCGCGTCCCACCTTTGCGTTCAACGAAGGTGAAATCCCCCCATTGCTTATAGCCGTCCAGGCAGAGCCAAGATCACTTATCGCGGTTGAGGAGTTTCTGAGCAAGGCCCTTCAGAGCCTCTGCGGCCTCTCCCTGGCTTTTCGTGCGCTCGAAGGCTTCCATGGCCCGGCGGTGATAGGCTGCGGCCCGCTCCTCTGTGTACTTGCGGCTGCCGGCTGCTTCCAGCAGGGCCTGGGCCTCCGCCACATCGGCATCATCGAGCGTTGGGTGACTGAC
>JBNGDR010000185.1:0-4950 GCA_049975685.1 Anaerolineae bacterium | reverse complement strand
GTTTTCTCCTTTCAAAGGGCTTCTGGAGCATTGTACCACAAAGAGGAACGTCTCCAAGACGTCAGTGACTCCTGAGTGATTTAACATCCCTTCACATGCTTCGAGCGGATCGTCAGATCCGTGACTTCAGCAGATACCGCTTGATGCATTTCATAATCAGCCAGCCAGGGCGAGTGAGACGGGTATTTTCTTCGCTGATTTCTTTGACAGAAGGGGTGGATTTCCTATAATCAGATGGTGGATGAAGATTCATCCCTTTGAGATTGAGAGGTGAACGATGAACAATCTGAAGCGACTTGCGTGGGTGATAGCCCTATTGCTGTCGATGTTACTGCTCAGTTTCGGATTCCTCCGTGCGGATCGTATTTCCGGTACTGTTGAAGAGTACGATCACTTTATATACCTACCGGTGATGGTGAAGCCGCCACCCCAGGCAGATCTGGCTCTAGATAAGGTCTCCCATCCCTTTCCCTACGAGGCTGGGGAGGCCATCACCTACACACTCACACTGACCAACCTGGGACCCTCGGCGGTGGAGGCGGTCACGCTGACGGAGACGCTGCCTGGCGTGGTGTTGAGTCCTACCTTCACCACCACGACGGGTAGTTACGATTCGAAGATCGGGGCCTGGGTCTCGTTGAACCTGACCTCGGGCCACACGGCGACGTTGACCGTGGTGGGCATGGTCTCCTCAACCTTTACCCGTACGCTGTGGAGCTCGACCATCGTGACACCCGTCGTTGCCATAGACCCCGATCTTTCCAACAATCGCGTTCTGGTCCACAATCCCGAGGTGTTGCTCAATCCCGGCTTCGAGGATGAGCACTGGGGTGAGACCTATTATGGCTGGAACGGTGGCATGTCGGTGCCCAAGCATTGGATCGCCTGGTGGACGGACGATGCCAGCGAAGGCTTGGGTGGACCAGAGAGTGTGCGCGTGATTGATGACAGTATACCGGCTTATCGGGAGCCCATTCCCCGCATTCGCAGTGGCCACCGGGCGGTCAAGATCAGCCGTTCGGAGCGCTGGGAGGCGGGCTTCTATCAGCGTGTGGAGGATCTGCCGGTCGGCAGTACTGTGACCTTCTCCGTTTACGCGCATGCCTGGTCCTGTAACGAACGGTACCCCAATCCACCGGCGACGAGCTGTGGTGATCCCTGGGAGATGTGGTTCCGCGTGGGGATCGATCCTGGTGGCGCCGAGGATCCCTGGTCCGAAGACATCGTATGGTCAGATAATGCCTACATCTACGATGCCTTCGAGCCTGTAGGCCCTATCACCGCCACGGTGGGGCAGGATGGCGCGGTGACGGTGTATCTCTACGCCCGCGCCAAATGGATCCAATGGTACAACGAAGCCTACTGGGACGATGCGGAGCTTATTGTTCAGCCCTAGCTATGCTCCCCCCGGTAGTTCTGCAGGAAAAAGCCCCGGCTCTCAGGCCGGGGCTTCTGCATTGTTGCGATGGACGGATATCACTTCACCCGTCTCACCGCCAGCTTGAGAGCGTATCCATCAACGCTGTCTGCCAGTGTCTCGTCTCCCCGCGGCTCCGCAACGGTCTGCATCTCCTGGGCGAGCACCTCGGAGGCGATCTCCTCTTCATAGGCCTCGATGGCCTCGGCGAGCGCGCCCCCGGCGTTGTACGCCACGACGATGCGGTCGGTGAGCTCATAGTCGGCCTCTTTGCGCAGCTCCTGCACGCGCCTGATGATCTCGCGGGCCAGACCCTCCTGGGCCAGCTCGGCTGTGATCTCCGTATCCAGCGCCACCACCAGGCCGCCCTCCCCGGCGACGCCGTACCCCTCGCGGGGCTCGGTGCGGATGAGGACCTCCTCAGGCGCCAGGGTGACCTCGCTGCCGTCCTCCAGCGTAAGGTGAAGATCCTCGCCGGCGTGCATCTTTGCAACGGCGTCGGCGGCGTCGATCTCGTGCAGTGCCTTCCGCACCAGCGGGAAGCGCGGACCGAATTTCGGCCCCAGGACCCGGTTTACCGGGAGGAGGCGATAGTTGACCAGCTCGCCTTCCTGCTCGACGAACTCTACCTCCTTGACGTTGAGCTCGTCGGCTAGAAGGTCGAGTAAGCGCTCCAGCACCCGGCGGCGACGAGGATCGGTGGCGATGAGGGCCCGGGCGAGGGGTTGGCGCACCTTGAGTTGATTGGACGCCCGCACGGAGTGTCCCAGGGTCGCGGCCTGGCGCACCGCCTCCATTGCGTCGACCAGGGTACTGGTTTCCTCGTCCAGCGGTTCAGCCTGAGGCAACAGGCAATGGTGAACACTCTCGGGGGCGTCTTCGATGACCTGGCACACCAGATTCTGGTATACGATCTCGGTGAGGAAGGGGAGAACGGGCGCGAGCAGCTTGGCAAAGGTTACCAGGACGACGTAAAGGGTCTCGTAGGCGGCTTCCTTGTTGGCGTCGGTGCCGCCTTCACCTCGGGCGGCCCAGAAGCGGCGACGGCTGCGGCGGATGTACCAGTTGCTGAGGTCGTCCAGGAAGGCTTCGGCCGGTTGGGCGATGTTGAGAGGGACGTAGGACTCGTACCCCGCGATCACGTCTTCTACCGTCTCCCGCAGGCGGGCGATGATCCACCTGTCGAGCACGGTGGGCTCGGCGGCATCGGTCCAGGGGTCATGTAGATGGGGTGCGCCCTCTTCCAGTTGCGAGGAATGGGTCAGCAGATCGGCGGGCGGCTCCCATTCGTCGATGCGGGCGTAGGTGACGAGGAAGGCGTAGACGTTCCAGAGGGGGATGATGAAGCGGCGCCGCGTCTCGTCGGCCTTGTTGTAGCCGAAGAGCATGTCCTGGTCGAGCTTCTGGTTCAGGTACATCCAGCGCATGGTGTCGACACCCATCTTCTCGGCGGCATCGTCGAACCAGATGGCGTTGCCCCAGGATTTATGCATCTCCCGGCCCTCCTCGTCGAGCAGGGTCGAATAGCCGTGGACGATCTTGGTGGGCGGGCGCCTCTCAAAGACGGTGCTCATTGTGATGAGGCTGTAGAACCAGTTGCGAAACTGTCCGGGGAAGGACTCGCTGATCCATTCCGCCGGGAACCAGTGCTCCCAGTACTCACGGTCGGTACGATAGCGCAGGGTGGAGTAGGCGACACTTCCGGCGTCCAGCCAGGGGTTGCCCACGTCCTTGATGCGGGACATGGTGCCGCCGCATTCGGGACAGGCGATCTTGACAGCGTCTACGTAAGGGCGGTGAGGCGTGTGACCCTCAAAGGTTTCCCAGCCCTCGACGGCGCGCTCGCGCAGCTCGTCACCGGAGCCGATGACCTCGAAGTGGTCGCACTCGGGGTCGTCACAGACCCAGATGGGCAGGGCCAGGCCCCAATAACGCTTCTTTGAGATCATCCAATCGCGCATGTTGCGCAGCCAATCTAGCTCCCGATCATGCCCAAAGTCAGGGATCCACTTGATCTCGTCGGCGACGTCCATGATCTGGTAGCGTAGGCTGCGCTCCTTCTCCGCCTCGGTGACCTCCTCGCGGGGTTTGTCGTAGAGCTCACCCATGTTGATGAACCACTCCTCAACGAGGCGGAAGACCAGCGGCGTGGCGCAGCGCCAGCAGACGGGGTAGCGGTGGGTGTAGGGATCGACGCGGTAGAGGAGATCCTTGGTCGCCAGGTTCTCGAAGATGTCCTGGGCCACGGTGTGGACGTCGCGGCCTGTCAGCCAGTCGAAGCCCATCTTGAAGTAACCGTTCTGCTTCAGGGGCGCCAGAGCGGGCAGGTCGTGCTCCTTGCTCAACTCGAAGTCCTCGGCCCCGCACCCGGGGGCGATGTGGACGATACCTGTACCCTCTTCTTCGCCCACCTCTTCCCAGGGGATGATACGGTGGTAATCGGGAATATCCAGCTCCCGCACGGCGTCCAGCTCGTCAAAGGGGCCGTCGTAGGTCCATCCTACCATCTCCTCACCCTTGAGCCGGTCTAGCACCTCGTACTTCCCCTTTAACATGCTCTTGGTACCCTCGGCCAGATAGTAGATCCACCCATCCTCAGATTTCACCTTGAGATAGGTTAGCTCAGGGCCAACAGCGGCGGTAGCGTTGGAGGTAAGGGTCCAGGGGGTGGTGGTCCAGACGAGCAGCGCCTCCTGCTCGCGTTCCCGTAGCGGGAAACGCAGGACGACGGCGTCGTGGGTGAGTTGCTGGTAGCCATCGGTGACGATCTCGTGCTGGCTGATGCCTGTGGCGCAGCGCGAGCACCAGGGCATCACGTCGCGCCCCTTGTACAGCCACCCCCGTTCCCAGACTCGTTTGAGGAAGGTCCAGATGGTGTAGTTGTTCTCAGTGGAGAAGGTGAAATAGGATCCACCAAGTGCAGCTGTTCCCAGGCGGCCCACAACGGTCTCGACAGGGCCGGTGACGGGACCGTCAGGACCTTCGACGGTGACCTCCTGCCGGGGATCCTCCTGGAGCTTCTGACTCAGATCGCGCAATGTATCTGGATCGTTCCAGTCCATCCAGTAGCCCAGCCGGATGGATTGCTCCGTCTGCCTGGCGGCGTATTTGAGGACACGCGCCTTGCAGTCGACCACGAAGCGGTCGAGACCGTAGTCCTCGATGTCCCGTTTGGAGGTAAAACCTTTCTCCTTCTCTACTTCTACCTCTACCCACAGCCCCTGACAGTCGAAGCCGTTCTGGTAGCGCTCCCGGTAACCGCGCATGGCCCAGTAACGTTGCCAGAGATCCTTGTAGGAGCGCCCCCAGGCGTGATGGGCGCCCATGGGATTATTGGCCGTGATGGGGCCATCGATGAAGGACCAGCGAGGGCCGTTCTTGCGAAGCGCGTTAAGCTTCTGGAAAGCCCGCATCCGCTTCCAGAAGTCCAGGACCTCGTGCTCCTGTTCAATGAAATCAACTTGAGTGCTGACGGGTTCAAATGGCATCTTCCTCTCTCCCTGTGGTAGTCATATAGTCGGGTAGTCCGGTAG
>JBNGDR010000184.1:0-4950 GCA_049975685.1 Anaerolineae bacterium | reverse complement strand
ATCAGATTGGTAGTCCGAATAGGCTGCTTGACCCCATCGACCCGGACCACCCATCCGGGGTACATGACATCGGATAGCACCAGCAATCCCGGCTCCTCCAGATCAACGCTCAGCCGCAGGGAGTTCGCCAGGTAATCCTCAATAACTATCCGATCATCGGACGTATCACCGCCTAACCCCCTCCGAAGATGACCCTCCGAAAGATCAGGAGTCTCCACGATGGCTTCCACTGCCGGATCGAAATCACTTTTCCCAAGATGACGCTTTACCTCGTCAATATCCTCCACCGGAACTTCGATCACCTGCCGCACAATCCAGGTACGGGGGAGAGCGGATTGGTTCTCATAGACCCTATTAGGACCGTCGTGAACCAGTACCAGCGTGGGAGTCAGGTAACCGCTGATTCGCGCATTTCCCCAACCCGCCCAATCGGTGTTGGTGTTGCCCTCATCTCCTGGCGTGGTGACGAGCGAAAGGGTGATGGTTTCACCGACATACGACGCCAGATCAACCTCGATGGGCAACCATCCCCGGTCCTCCGGTCGATGCTTCGGATCTACGTACTGCCGGAAGAGGAGATCCGACGCTTCCTGCCTATCTTGAACGTAGACCTCAAAGGTAACACCATCACCCTCCCCCTCCCAGGATTCCGGATCCATCGCCAGCGCAGCCTCAAAGGCAACCGGCTTCTCAACGGGGAGCTCGAAGCTGACCTCCGCTGGTGGGTGTTCGTACAGGACCGGAAATTGAAGATCGTCAATGGTCCAGAAAAACCGGGCGACGGAAGCATCCGAGGTAGCGGTGATCTGAGCCGCATCCAGACGCGTGGAGAGATCAAGATTGCCAGTTGCGCTGCTCAGAGAAGCGTTGGGGGAAGCGTAGACATATTTGACATTCAGAGCATCGAACAGAGGATCACAACAATCTACAAAATAGACGTGGTTAATAGAAGTCTGCCCCCGGCTCCCTGTGAGGTTAGCATACTCGGAGAAGCGAGACAAAACCCAGGAGGAATATCCATTGACCGTGGGCAGGCGGTAGAATTGAGGCGACATCCCCAGGAGGATAGATCCCGAGTTCACCGTCACCATTCGTGCTGGTTCATCCTCCGCTTGCATAGAGTCTTCCAGGAAGCGCAAGCTCTCCGTCGGTGGAAAGGCCAGATCGGGATCGAAAGCGGGGTTATAGTCGATACCTGCCACGAAGAGATCGGCAATGACCACAAGAAAAACAACGGCTGTGACCAACCGGGGCCAGCTCCGCGAGGCTCCCAGGATGATCAGCATCAAGGTCGACACCAATAGCCATAGGAGACCCTCACGTATACCTTGCAAGTCGAAGATCCGTGAGAGAACCATCACACGTCCGGCAGCGATGGGCTCACCACGAAATTGCAGGTAAGCATAAAGTAGGCCCACCAGCAGGGTTACTGCCACCCCCGTGGCAACGGACCAACGCAAGAAGCGACGTGGATACGTACGCAACAACCAATCGGCACCTAGTCCTGCGGCCATGGCCCAGGTGAAGACCACAACGTAAAATATCCTGCCAGGGAAAGTGTTAAGGAAGACCGGGTATATAATGCTCACGATCTGCGTGAAGGGAAAAAGACCGTACACAGCCAGCAGTGTTAGAGTTCCAATACCAACCAGGCCCCATGCCAACTTGCGGCGACGAGAAAAAAGGCTCGCTACCACAAATACGAGCGGGAGAATACCGAAGTAGATGTGTGTCTCTGTGTAATTGAAAGATCCCTGATACGTCGCTCCATGAAGAGGCTGCCCGCTTATGTTGGGAACCAGGAGGCGGATGAGATTGTAGAAACGCAGGAAGCTGTTGGCTCCCAGGGCCGTCGTTCGCTGGGTATGAAAGAATAGTTCCGCCGTGAGGAAGAGCTGAGGGGCAGCCAGCGCGGCCCCAAGGAGCAAGGACAGGCCCCCATACCACAGGGGGAGTATACCAGCAGTGAAGCGAGCGCCACGCACCCACCTGACAATACTGCGATACAGGACAAACAATCCTAAAGTGACAGCCCCATAGAAAGGCCAGAGGATACTGCCGGATAGAATCTGAAGCCCAAAGCCCAAAGATCCCAAAAGTATCCATCGCCAATCCCGGCGTCGCAGCGCGCGCTCCACACCCAAGAAGACGAGAGGTAACCAGATCATGGAACCGGTCACAACGGGGAACGATAACCAGCCAATCAAGTAGCCATTGAACCCGAAGGCAAGTGCTCCTAGGAACGCGCCGGCATGTCTTGCCCCCATCTCTCTCAAGAGCAGAAACGAGAGGGCGCATCCGAGAAAGATATGACATATGGCAGCCCAACTCATAGCGGTACCGACAGGCATGATCAACGCCAGAAGGTTGACTACGAGGTTGGAGAACATTTCTCCCCGTGCCAACGCGGGCATTCCACCCAGTACATAGGGATCCCAGAGGGGAATATGGTCCATCCACGCCTCATTTGCGTAGGAAGCCATAGGGTAGAACTGCCAGATCGCATCGGTAACCACAGGATTCCAGATGGGCTTTGTTAGATTGATGGTACTCTCACTTAGCCAGGGCTCCGTTACAAAGAGCATATCCAGGGGTAGCAGTAGCTGCCCCAGCAGTACAACACGCCACAAAAAAAGCACTGCCAGACCGAAGAGAGCCACCACAGCGATCCAATTGGCACCTCTCGGAAGCCGGTTACGGATACGTTGCAAGTATGAGTCCACTTATAATCCCCCTTGGGCACACAGTAATCAGCCATGAGGCGCTATAACGTGGTGGAGGATACCTCTATCACGGAGCTTGGCAAGTCCGGAGATGGATGCGGGTGACCGAAAGAAAATCTCGGGTCAGCCTGATCAAATATCGTCAAGCTGACCCGAGGTAAGGATTGGGAGGTCGAACAAGGATGAAAAAACGGAGTGGAGGTAACCTCCCCTACTTCGCCATAATCACAGGGATGCTGACACCAAAGACTTCATCGACAACCTTGACTCTAATCTCAATCGTCTGACTACCAGCCGCGCCACCGTCCACGTCAATATAACCGGTGTATATACCGTTGGAAAGGCCTGTGACGTCAATGTCGAAGAGCAACTCTCCACTGCACACACATTGACCGGACGTAGTGTTAATAGTAATCAGATCAGGTGTCGTAGTCGACGCAGTCCAGTCGAATAAAGATCCGCCAGCGTTCCGTATAAGGATGGCGTGTTGAGTAATCCCAGATCACAGCTCTGCGAAGTAGAAGGTACTCTCCGCGACCGACAACAAGGGGACACTGGTGTCTAGAGTCTTGACAACCCCACCCTCTTCGGTCAAGACGTACAAGCTGTAATTTCTCGAGGGATCGGCAGGTACCTCAACGCTACCGCTGCTCCCAGAATTGACATTCAGCCCCTGATCGATAGCGACCTCGATGAAATCTCCTTCTGTAACGTACCAATTGAGATATATCCGGCTGCCATCCATCTGGAGATTGAAATCCGCGTCAGGAGAGGAGGTCTCGCCGATCTCAACGGGATAGGATTCCCCTTCTACGCTGAGCAAGTAAGTTCCCGGTGAGGAAATCTCTTGAAGATGTACCCGCTCTGTCAACTCGGTCGAGTTCAGCACGGCTTCCCCTCGGTTCCACGCTAATGCAACGTAGGCAGTCCTTGGCGACGAAGGATCGCCCGCCGCACCGTAATACAGGACTTCCTGAGGCGCCGTTGCATATCCCAACACCATGGGTTCTTCCGGGAACTGTCTATTATCCACGGTGGATTTATCTGTCTGGGTCCCATTGCTCCGGTTGATAACCAAAGCATTGAGTCCCGCCGGGTCTTGCGCACCCGAGAGACTGCCCCGGTATACGTCATTCTCGAAAGTTGTCTCAAAGAAATCGTTGTCGTTGTACCGCACGTCGTTAATAGGCCCTGTAGAGCGATCATCATCGTAGATCGCCATACCCACATTGTTGGTGAACTCGTTACGCTCAACCGTCCCTCGGGCGGATATATTGCGGTAGATATCGGGTGTGAAGAAGATAGCAGCACCATAGGATTCCCAGTAGAGCTCTGCGTACCCCGGGGTGACCTCGTTGCCGATGAACCTGGAATCCCGAACATCAACGTGAGATCCTTGAGCGAACAACCCCCCGCCATACCCACCAGTAGTATTGTGAGCAAAAGTGGAATTGACAATCTCAGCTACTGAATCATAGAGAATGGCCGCGCCACCACCAGAGGCAGTACTCCCCAAAGCATCGGAATTCAAAACCAGCGAATTCTCCATGGTGAGATCGGCTATCGTCACCTGAAGAGCTCCACCCACACCCGATGCACCTACAGCTTGTACATCACAATCATAAAGAACGACCCTTCGTAACTCCACATTGACGCGATTCTCCGCGACCGTTCCCATATCCGGAACCCCGGAATCGCCGTCAATCCGCGTACCATCCCCGCCGGCAAAGATACAGCCACCGGTCTGGGCCACTGTCGTCACGCCCTCATATCTACCCTGAAGGAGTGTATCCTCCACCTTGAGCTGGGCAGAGGGCCAGTTGTTATAGCCGTTATCCGGACCATCGGCTGAATTCAACGAGATAGAGCCTCCGAAACTGGAGCCAAACACAGTCCCTGTGGCGCTGTTCCCCTGGAAAACACTTTTATATACCTCTACATTGGCCCGATAAACGTTGATCCCGCCGCCGATCATGGCACTGTTGTTAACGAAATTTGAATGGTAAACGCGTAAAAGGGACTGATCCTCAACGTTGACAGCCCCCCCCTCGGTGGGAAAGCTGGCGTTGACCGACGCATGCCGGATCGCGTGGTTATTCACGAAGGTGGTATTCGCCAGAATAACGTCGGCGCGCAGATCGGATAGAGGCTCTCGCCATTCCCCGATCACGTAAAGGGCGCCCCCATAGGCGCCGGCTTGATTGCCCTCGAATCGGGTATTGGACAC
>JBNGDR010000183.1:0-4953 GCA_049975685.1 Anaerolineae bacterium | reverse complement strand
ACGGTGAGCCTGCACTCTTTGCTACCGGCGCTGGTATAACCGACAAAGACCTGGTGCTCGGGGGAGGCGCGGACGATGATGGTACGCTTTGGTCAGATCCGGATGATGCCGGCAGCGATCTCTTCATGTACAGCAACGACGAGTTCTGGATCTACCTCGATTACAATGGCGGTGAAGCCGGAGAATTCAGGGTCCTTAACTCGGCAGAAACGGTCGTCTTCAGTGTGGATGAGTCGGGCAATGTTACCAATGCCGGCACGACGGTCAACGCGGTGGAGACGTCGAGCGGCGACGCCGTGGAGGTCTACGGCGTGCAGGCTACAGGCAGCTGGGTGGAGGACTTTGGTACAGGGCAGATGGTCGACGGTAAGGCTATCGTGACTATCGATCCTCTCTTTGCAGAGACGGTCAATCTCTCCGAGACCTATCATCTCTTTCTCACACCCCTGGGTGACTGTGGGCTCTACGTCGCAGAGAAGACGGCAGAGAGTTTCACCGTGGAGGCTCAGGGCGGGCAAACGTGCACTCTGGACTTCGATTACCGCATCGTTGCCCAGCGTGTGGGATACGAGAACGTACGGCTGGAGAGCGTGGATCTGACGGTCCAGGAGGGAGAGTAATGGCCAAGCTAACGTTATTGGCGCTAGGGTTAACTCTATTGCTGCTCACGTTCCCGGCGATCATCCTCGCTCAGCAGGGTGGTGGGTATGAGATCACCGCCTGGACCCTGGACGGCGGTGGTGGTGAGAGTGCCGGCGGTAGCTACATCCTTGCGGGTACCGTAGGGCAGCCCGATGCCGGCCCAGCAATGACCGGAGGCAGCTACCGGCTGGTGGGCGGTTTCTGGGGTGGGGCGACGAGCAAGATCCTCTCTCATCACGTCTACTTGCCAGTCGCACTGCGCAATCAGTAGCACCTTACCTCAGGCCATCGCATCTAGACAGAAAAGGTCCAACCGGAACCCGGTTGGACCTGCTTTGTTTACCGTGTTCCGTGCGATTTGGTGTTGGTGGATCTCATGTTATAATCGGGTCGGTCATTTTTATGGCGTGAATCTTTGTGTGCAGTGCGATTAACGCACGAGAATGACCTCTGATCTTGAAAGCCACTGAGGGGGAAGAAGTTCGTCTACTTTTGGAATTCATTGTGGTTACTCCATGAAGTATAAGCAAATCCCCCTGGATGATAGAGAGGTGATAGGCTGTATAAGAATATTGTTGACGTTAACGGATGTTCGTTATTGATGATTGCATGGTAACTTAGTGGAATAGGAGGAGATTTCATGGCAACAAAGACGGCAGTTAGGGACGAATTGCTCGAGATACGCTGGCACGGGCGCGGCGGTCAGGGCGTCGTCACCGCCGGAAAGCTGCTGGCGCACGCTGCGCTGGATGCGGGACTTTACTTCCAGGCGTTCCCCGATTACGGTCCTGAACGTATGGGCGCACCCATTCGGGCCTTCACGCGGCTGAGTGGCAACCCCATTCACGTGCATTCCCAGATCACCGAACCCAACGTCGTGGTGATCCTCGATCCCACAGTCCTAGGCCCCGTGGACGTTACGGAGGGTCTAGATGAGGACGGTGTGCTCGTTGTCAATACTGAAGCATCACCGGCAGAGATCCGCGAGAAATTGGATTGGAGAACTGGCAAGGTCTTCACGGTGGATGCCAGTGGCATTGCGCTCAAACACATGAATCGTGAGGTAACGAACACGCCCATGTTGGGAGCCCTGTCCGCCGCTATAGAGGTCGTGGGGCTTGAAGAACTGGAGGAGCAGATCCGTCATCAGTTCGAGCGCAAGTTTGGTGAAGAGACAGTTAAGGCCAACATCGCTGCTATGCGCGAAGCGGCCGAGAAGTTGAAGGAGGGCTGATAGAATGGCAGAGAAACTCAAGAGCTGGCAAGAGATCCCCATGGGTGGGTTGATCGTCGAGGCCGGCAACGCTTACGAATATGAGACGGGGAGCTGGCGATCCTTCCGCCCCGTGGTGGATCAGGATTCGTGCACAGATTGTCTTCTGTGCTGGCTACAGTGCCCTGATGCGAGCATCAAGGTTGAAGACGGGAAGATGGTGGGTTTGGATTATGAGCACTGCAAGGGCTGCGGTATCTGCGCCGAGGTCTGTCCCACGAGCAGCATCACCATGCATCCCGAGAGTGAATTCATGGAGGAGGGCTCGAAATGAGCAAAGTTAAAACTACGGCCAAGGCTTTGCACGGCAACGCTGCCACTGCCGAGGCCATGCGTCAGATCAACCCGGATGTGGTGGCTGCCTATCCTATCACGCCGTCCACGAGCATACCGGAAACCTTCGCCGAGTTCGTCGCCGACGGTCTTGTCGATACTGAATTCGTCCCGGTGGAGAGCGAACACAGCGCCATGAGCGCCTGTGTGGGCGCCTCCGCGGCTGGTGGGCGCGCGATGACTATCACGGCCAGCGCAGGATTAGCGTTGATGTGGGAGATTCTCTACGTAGCCGCCAGTTCGCGCCTGCCTATTGTTATGGCGGTCGCCAACCGTGCGCTCAGTGCCCCCATCAATATCCACTGTGATCACTCTGACTCCATGGGAGCCCGCGATACGGGCTGGATTCAGATTTACTCTGAGGACGCGCAGGAAGCCTATGAGAACCTATTTCAGGCCTTCCGCATCGCCGAGCACATGGACGTACGCTTGCCGGTGATGGTCATGCAGGACGGTTTCATCACCAGCCACAGCGTGCAACGGGTGGAGATTTACGAGGATGCGGCCATCAGGCGCTTCATCGGAGATTATCAACCTCACTATCCTCTGCTGGACGTGGATAATCCCGTGACCTACGGCCCGCTCGACTTCTACGATTACTACTTCGAGCACAAACGCCAGCAGATCGAAGCCATGCGTAACGCTAAAGACGTTATCCTTCAGGTGGGTAAAGAATTTGGTGAGGCCTTTGGGCGGGAGTACGGTCTCTTTGAAACCTACCGGCTGGACGATGCCGACGTTGCCATCGTGGTACTTTCCTCCACGGCTGGGACCGCCCGGACCGCGGTGGACAGACTCCGCGACGAGGGGTTGCAAGTAGGCTTGTTGAAGCCTCGTGTTTTCCGCCCCTTCCCCGGGGATGAGATGGTCGCGGCATTGCAAGGCGTCAAGGCCATTGCTGTGATGGACCGCTCAGTCTCATTTGGTGCGCTTGATAACGGCGGACCTTTGTGGCTGGAGGTCGCGGCGGCTGCACAGAGCCGAGGATTGCAGATTCCCATCGTTGACTATGTCTTCGGTCTGGGTGGACGCGACACCACCGCCAGGGACATTGAGAGAATTTATCGTCACATTCTGAAGGTTGCCAGCACCGGTGAGGTGGAGCAACACGTCAACTACGTTGGTGTGCGTGGTGAGGAACCTTTGGACGTTTCCGGAAACGGACACGAGGACTAGCCAGGGAGGTACTTTAACATGGCTATTGAAGTTAACAAACGCATCAATTTGAAAGAGTTGGCAGCGCAGGGTGACCGTCTTAGTCCCGGACATCGCATGTGTGCGGGCTGCGGGGCTCCCATCATCGTCCGTGAGGTGCTCAACGCCATCGAGAATCCTGTTGTGGTCGCCAATGCTACCGGGTGTCTGGAGGTGGCAACGACCATCTATCCCTTCACGGCGTGGAAGGTGCCCTGGATTCATAACGCCTTTGAGAACGCCGCTGCGACCATGTCGGGCGTCGAGTCGATGTACCGTTCGCTGGTGAAACAGGGTAAGATCGAGGATCGCGATATCAAGTTTGTCGTCTTCGGCGGTGATGGTGGTACCTATGATATTGGTTTCCAGTCGCTGAGTGGAGCGCTGGAGCGTGGGCATAATTTCCTCTACGTCTGCTATGACAATCAGGCCTACATGAATACCGGTATCCAGCGTTCCAGTGCCACGCCCCATGGCGCGGCGACGACTACCTCTCCGGCCGGGGAGGTTATTCCTGGTAAGCCTCAGTTCCGCAAGGATCTGACCGCCGTCGTGGCGGCTCACGGCATTCCCTACGTTGCTCAGGCTTCCATCTATCGCTGGCGCGATCTCATGGTCAAGGTCCGTAAGGCAGTGGCTGTTGATGGTCCTTCTTTCATCAACATCTACGCTCCCTGCAATCGAGGGTGGCGTATTGACACCGCCGATGCCCTGGAGTCGGCGAAGCTGGCGGTAGAAACCTGCTTCTGGCCTCTCTTCGAAGTAGAGTATGGTGACTGGAAACTCAACTACAAGCCCAGGGAGAAGAAACCCGTCGAGGCATGGCTTGAGACTGAGGGGCGCTTCAAGCATCTCTTCAAGCCAGAGTACAAATACATGATCGAGGAGTTGCAGGAGGAGGTTGATCGGCGCTGGGAGCGGTTACTGGTTCGTACCGAAAGCGATTAGTTCTCGGCGATTACAATAGTAGTAAAGGGGCGTTGTTTTACAACGCCCCTTATTTTCATGAGATCATCAAAGGGGGGGCGATGGATGGGTTCTTGGGTACGACGGCCGGCTTTGGAGCAGATCTGGCGTTGGTTCTTACCTGGATCTTTGGGGCAGTAGCTACTGTTGGCGCTATCAATGCACATCGGAGGCGCATTTCAGGGCACTGTCCGCTGATGGCTGTGGGGGCTTTTCTTAACTGGTTGCCCGTGCTGATAGTCATGATTCCTACGTGGCTGGAGGTTGCCGGGAGTGGGGCGGCTCTCCCAACGGAGAATGTCAACTTGGCGTCGCTGGGGCATGGGATACTGGGTGCCGTGACACAGATTTTGATGACCTATACGGTGACAAGGATGTATTGGTTTGAGGATCTGCCCCCGCGTCAACCTCTCTGGTTGATGCGCGTCACAATGGCGATGTGGGTGCTGACACTCATTGGAGGGACCTTTGTTTACTCTCTTCTCTACGTGCTCTGACTTCCCTTTGGGTTGTTGAAGAAAACATCTTTCCGATTACACTATTCA
>JBNGDR010000182.1:0-4960 GCA_049975685.1 Anaerolineae bacterium | reverse complement strand
TGGCTTGGGCAATCCACTGCAAGCAAAGAAGACGGGCGGGCCACGTTGTCACCGTGGCTTGGGCAATCCACTGCAAGCAAAGAAGACGGGCGGCTTACTGCGTCCCCGTGGCTTGGGCAATCCACTCCAAGCGAAACTAGAAAACCCATCGTCCATCGACCATCGTCCATCAACCCTATCTGTGCTAATCTGCGTTAATCTGTGGATAGAAACCCCCGATCCCAACATTTTAGCTTATCGTCCCCCGGTGCTATAATCCAGATACGGAGCTGAAAACGCCGGATTGTCCCGGTTGCCCGGCAGGCTTGTGCCTTGCCTGTCTTGAGGGCAGCGGGTAAGCGAGGCCGAAGAACTGCTCTCTGCTCACGACTCACCGCTCACCCTATCTACCCAGGAGGACGATAGTGCACTCCGATAACGTGGACCCCAGGGACGACCCTAGACGGTGGTGGATTCTGCTGGCCATCGGCATGGGTTCCCTCATGACCGCGCTGGACGGGAGTGTCGTCAATACGATTCTTCCTATCCTGCGGCGCACCTTCAACAGCGACGTGGCTACTATCGAGTGGGTGGTTACCATCTACCTGCTCACTATCAGCGGCCTGCTCCTGGGCTTTGGGCGGCTGGGGGATATGCAGGGCAACAAACGGGTCTACCTCTGGGGCTTCGCGCTCTTCGTCGGCGGCTCCGTGATCTGCGGCTGGGCTCCGGCGCTGGGCGTCCTCATCGCTGCCCGCGCTCTCCAGGCGCTGGGCGGCGCGATGCTCTCGGCCAATTCGCCCGCCATCCTCACCCGCAGCTTCCCACCCTCACAGCGGGGGCGGGCGCTGGGCTTGCAGGCGACCATGACCTATCTGGGCCTCGTGGCCGGCCCCTCGCTGGGCGGCTGGTTGGCCACGGCCTACGGCTGGCGGTCGGTCTTCTTTATCAACGTGCCGGTGGGTTTACTCGCCCTCGGCCTGGGGCTCTGGTCCATTCCCCAGGATCGGATGACGAGCCGCGAGGAGCGTTTTGACTTCGCCGGCGCGGCTCTCTTCACGGTGGGGCTCGTCTTGCTTCTGCTGGGGATGAACCGGGGGCACGATTGGGGGTGGGGCGCGCTCTCGACGCTGGGGATTCTGGGGGCGGCTTCGCTCCTGCTCGGTGCTTTCGTCTTCGTGGAAGCACGCGCACCCTATCCCATGCTGGCGCTGGATCTCTTCCGCTCCCGAATCTTCTCGGCGGCGACGGTGAGCGCCGTCTTCAACTACGTTTGCGTCTACGGTATTCTCTTCCTGATGCCCTTCTACCTTATCGAGGGACGGGGGTTGACCTCTGCACGGGCGGGCGCGCTGTTGATGGTGCAGCCGCTGGTGATGGCGGTCGCGGCCCCCTTCAGCGGGACCCTCTCCGACCGCTTCGGGTCGCGGCTTTTTGCCACGCTGGGGATGGGCGTCCTCGCGCTGTCCCTCTTCCTCTGTTCCAGCCTGGGGGCGGACAGCAGCTTCCGCCTGGTGGGGGTGACGCTGGCTCTTTCCGGATTGGGCGTCGCGTTCTTTACCACGCCGAACGCCAGTGCGTTGCTGGGCGCCGCTCCCTCACACCGTCAGGGGATCGCCTCTGGGGTGATGGCGACGGCCCGCAATACGGGGATGGCCCTGGGGGTCGGGCTTTCCGGCGCCGTTCTCAATACCGTGCTGAGGCGGGCTTCGCTCTTTGAGGCCATCGACGGCGCCTTTCTGGCGCTGGTGGTCGTGGCGTTGGCGGGGGCGGTTACCTCTGCTAGTAGGGGGGGTAGAGGGTAGGGAGCGGGCGGGTGGCCGCGCAGCCGTGGATTTCGCAATCCACTTCAAGCAATGATAGCGGCTGTGCAGCCGTGGATTTGGTAATCCCCGCCAAGCAATGATATTTCCCCGCCAAGCAATGATATTTCCTGATCCCCGATCCCCAGTCCCTGGTCCCCATCGCCCCCCAAGGCTTGGTTTTGCCCCTGGATATGTTATAATCCCCTGTGCACAGGTAGATATGGAGCGAAGAATTTGGTTGTAAAGACAGATGAAGACTCGTCTCCAACAGTTTTTCCGCCACCTCGAATACGAACGCGGCTATACTGCTAACACGCTGAGCGCTTATCGCAGCGATCTCAAGCAGTTCCACACCTTCGTCGTCGGGGAGGGCGTGGAGCGCTGGGAGGCGCTGACGCCGGAGATACTCGAAGCCTACGTGGATGAGTTGCAGGGGCGGGGCTATAGTGCGGCCACGGTCGCCCGCAAGATCGCTGCCGGGCGCTCCTTCCTCAACTTTCTCTTTGCGGAGGGCATCTTGACCCGGGATCTCATCGACTGGCTCCGGCAGCCGAAGGTGGGGCGCCGTCTACCCCACGTCCTCTCCTACGAGGAGGTGGAGCGGTTGCTCGGCGTCGTGTACGCCGACGACAGCCCCTTGGGGATGCGCGACCGCGCGTTGCTGGAGGTGCTCTACGCCACAGGTCTCCGAGCGACGGAGGTCGTGGCACTGAGGCTCTCCGACGTTGACTTCGAAGGCCGGACGGTCCGCTGTCTGGGCAAGGGGAACAAGGAGCGCATTATTCCTGTTTATGAGAAGGCGTTACAGGCGGTGCGGGATTATATTGAGGAGGGCCGTCCCTTCTTGCTGCGAGACAGCAAGGAGAAGACTCTCTTTCTCAACCACACGGGTTCACCCTTGACGCGTCAGGGGCTCTGGTTCATTGTTCAGCAGTATGCCGAAGAGGCAGGGATTGAGGAACTCACGCCCCATACGCTTCGCCACACCTTCGCCACCCACCTCTTGGAGGGTGGGGCCGATCTGCGCGAAGTGCAGCAGTTTCTTGGGCACGCCAACATCACCACTACCCAGATCTACACCGAGGTCACGAACCGGCGGAAGCGCGCCGCTTACGATAAGGCGCACCCCCGGGCATTTCTGGAGTCTTCCTAGTACTAAGTCTGAAAAGGAGTGAGAGGGTAAAATGGAACGCTATTTCACGATGAAGGATTTCAATGTAGCCGCCGAGGTTATCCGCCAGCACACCGATCTCGTCCCCCGGGTGGGGCTCATCCTGGGCTCCGGTCTCAATCCCCTCGCGGAGGCGGTGGAGGACGCAGCTATCATCCCCTACGGTGAGATCCCCAACTATCCCGTCTCCACCGTCGAGGGCCACATGGGACGTCTGGTGATAGGACATCTGGAAGGGCAGCCCGTCATGGTCATGCAGGGACGCGCTCATTTCTATGAGGGCTATCCCATAACCCAGGTGGGCTTTCCCGTCCGCGTGATGCAGGTGCTGGGGGTCAAAACGCTCATTGTGACCAACGCGGCGGGTGGGTTGAATATGACCTATAGCCCCGGTGACGTGATGTTCCTCCATGATCATCTCAATTTACTGGGGATGGCAGGCCAGAATCCCCTCTTCGGTCCCAACATTGATGAGCTGGGACCGCGTTTCCCCGGCATGAACGGGGCCTACAATGCTACGCTTCGAGAGATCGCCGGGAAGATTGCCATGGAGAATAACATTCCCCATCACGAGGGGGTCTATATCTGCCTCGCCGGTCCCAGTTTCGAGACCCTGGCCGACGTCCGCTTCCTGCGCATCATCGGTGCCGATGCCGTCGGTATGTCTACGGTTCCGGAGGTGACGGTGGCCCGTCACGGTGGCACGGAGGTGTTGGGGATCTCCGGTATCAGCAATGCTCTGGTCGGTGAGGAGGGCGCGCCGCCCCCCACGCACGAGGAGGTGCTTGAGGCTGGCAAGATATTGGTCCCCCGGTTGGAGACCATCATCCGTGGCGTGTTAAGATCGGCGGATTTTGAGGAGTTCCAGCGCAGTCTATGAACGTTGTCCTGGATTGGTTGGCGAGGCAGGCCTTTGCGCTCTACCTGGTCTGCCTCATCGGCTTTGCCATCTATGTGGTTGCTGCCATCACGGCCCGCAGGCGCCGGGCGGCGGCCCAGTTCTCGCTGGAGCGAGAGGTCACCGAGCGCCAGATACGTCGCTCCTGGATCATGGCGGGGCTCTTCCTCCTTCTGGGCGTCTTCATCTTTCTCATCAGCAGCTATCTCGTGCCTGCACTACCGGCGATGGAGACGGCGACGCCGCCTCTGGAGGCCGGGCTCACGCCCCAGCCCACGGTGACCGCAACACCTGCCATGACGCCGACCCAGAGCCTCCCCACGTTGACGCCCACGCCGTTCGGTGAGGGGGTCGAGGGCGAACCAACGCAGCCGCCTGAGGAGGAGGTAACGCCCACACCTACACCCGTGACACCCACGCCCCTCCCAACGGCGGAGCCGCCCAACTGTCCTTCCCCTGACGTGCAGATCATCTCTCCGGCGACGGGAAGTACCTTGACGGAGGATCTCGTTGAGGTGCGAGGGACGGCGACCATCAATTCCTTTGCTTATTACAAGTTCGAGGTGCAGTTCCCGGGCTCGGATGCCCCCAACTTCATCGAGCAATTCGATTCACCGGTAGAAAATGGTGTCCTTGGATACTGGGATATCTCCAATGCTACCAGCTACCCATCCGGCGGCCCCTATCGCTTCCGGCTGGTGGCGGTGGATATCTACGGGAATACGCAGAACTGCGTGATCCCTGTCTATATCAATCAGCAACCGTGACGAGGAGGTGATGCGTGCGAATTCGCTCGGCACGCGCCGATGATTTCGAGATCTGCCTGAATCTGGATGCTTCCTATGATACGGAAAGCGCCTGGCAGATGGAAGAGCAATACTGTGATGGCGAATGGCGTATCACCTTTCGCGAGGTCAGTCTGCCGCGCACACAACACGTCGCACCCCTGCGCCGCGCCGCAGAACAGCTGGAGGTGTGGGAGCAGTGCGATGGGTTCTGGGTGGCGGTGGAACGCCGGAAAGTTCGGGGCTACGTTGCTCTGTCGCTGGAGCCGGTACATCGCCAGGCGCGGATCACCGATCTTGTCGTGGCGCCAACTCATCGACG